>NZ_JBRREB010000017.1:0-80263 GCF_056759995.1 Stenotrophomonas sp. STEN030
CCCGCCCCCCCCCCCCCCCCCCCGCCCCCCCCCCCCGCCCCCCCCCCCGCCCGGCGGGGGGCGCGCCCCCCCCCCCCCCCCCCCCCCCCCCCCCCCCCCCCCACTACACGGTGGTTCTATCGAGAAGGCCCCTTGCCGAGCATGGCTCGGCACTACAATTGAAAAACCCCGGGCAAGCCGGGGTTTTTCAGCACAACAGCAACAACACCGCTACGCGGTCTTGTCCTTGATCGTGGTGCTGGGGCCATTGCCCTTGACGCTGGTGATGCCGGCTTCGCGCGCGGCCTGCGATGCGTACAGCTGGCTGCTGCCGATCACCTGGTGGTTGGCCGCTTTCAGATTGAAATGGTAGCGACCGTCACTGGCGGTCTTGCGCTCGTAGTTCGCTTCATCCGGGCTGTTCTTCTGCACCGAGGCGATGCCGTTCTCTGCACCAGCGCGACCGGTGTAACGCTCGCTGGTCAGGATGACCTCGGCGTTGCCTGCCTTGAGCACGAAGTAGTACTGACCGTCGCTGCTCTTGTCCAACTCGTACCAACCTGCCATTGCAATACCCCACTTGAGGATGATGCCGGCACGCTGCCGCCCTGCTACCGCCGCTGCATGCGTGGCTGTTGCCCGGATGACCGGGCGTTGGAAGCCGCTAGCTGCCGCGGCTACAGGTACGACTCTACCTCAATCCTCTGTCCGTTCCAGCCAGCCCAGCTTGCGCTCACGCGGCAGCTGCTTGATCTGCCACTCGGCGCGCGACGCGGCCGAGCGATCGGCATAGGCACGACTGGCCAGTATCCGCAGCGGCGGGTGCGCGCGGGTATAGCGCGCACCCTTGCCAGCAACATGGGTCAGGAAACGGGCCTGCACATCGGTACTGATACCCGCGTAGTAGCTGCCATCACGGCATTCCAGCAGATACAGAAACCACGGCCCCTTCACCTGCGCCTGCTCCATCCCGATTTACAGGCTGGCTGCGTCGGCAATCTTGCACAGACCTTCGCCAACCGCCTTGTTGGAGGTCATCTGACCGCCCTTGATGCTGAAACGCACTTCGACGCGGACGCTGCCATCAGGCTGGCGACGCACGGTGGTGCGCAGCGGAACGGTCGAACCGCCACCACCACGGACCGGGTTTTCGGCAGCGATGTAGCCGGTGGTCTCGTTCGGGTAAACGCCAACCATGCCTTCGGCTTCGATCGCGGCCACGGTCTTGGCGAACGCGTCGGCGTAGCTGACACCTTCATGGTCGGTCGAAGCCAGGAACTGCTTGCCGCTGGTGAAGCCACCGGCCACCGACAGGTTCTGCAGACAGCCACTGCCCGAGTCGACGACTTCCTTCTTGGCCAGCGCCAGCGACGGGACCAGCATCAAAGCCAATGCCACGGTGCACATACGGGTACGCATCAGTTCCTTCTCCATGGAGCGTTGATTCATAGGCTTCCTGCCGGAGACGTTGCTCCCCTGTCTTCACAGCAGGCGGGAGGCTTACCGCCTCCCGCCGCGTAAATTACGCGGGCAGCCCGATGTGCGCCAGTGAAACTGTCACGGAATCCTCAGGCGGCCGCCTCCAGCTGGGCGCGGCGGCGGGCGCGCACCGCATCGGCCAGACGCTCCAGCACCTGCACGGTGCTGTCCCAATCGATGCAGCCATCGGTGATGCTCTGGCCGTAAACCAGCGGCTGGCCTTCGACCAGGTCCTGGCGACCGGCAACCAGGTGGCTTTCGATCATGACCCCGACAATGCGCTGCTCGCCGGCTTCCAGCTGGGTAGCAATGTCATCGATGACCTTGGGCTGGTTTTCCGGCTTCTTGCTGCTGTTGGCGTGGCTGGCGTCGATCATCAGCCGCGCTGGCAGCTGCGACTTGGCCAGCACTTCGCTGGCCGCCTGCACGCTGGCAGCATCGTAGTTCGGGGTCTTGCCGCCACGCAGGATCACGTGGCAATCCGGGTTACCGCGGGTGGCAACGATGGCGGTGCCGCCTTCCTTGGTCACCGACAGGAAGTGGTGCGGGTGCGAGGCCGCGCCGACCGCATCGGTGGCGATCTTCACATCACCGGTGGTGCCGTTCTTGAAGCCGACCGGGCACGACAGGCCCGAGGCCAGCTCGCGGTGCACCTGGCTTTCGGTAGTACGCGCACCAATCGCGCCCCAGGCCACCAGGTCGGCGATGTACTGCGGCGAGATCACGTCCAGGAACTCCACGCCGGCAGGCAGGCCGAGGCGGTTGATGTCACGCAACAGGCCGCGCGCCACGCGCAGGCCCTTGTTGATGTTGAAGCTGCCGTCCAGGTCCGGGTCATTGATCAGGCCCTTCCAGCCCACCGTGGTGCGGGGCTTCTCGAAGTACACGCGCATCACGATCTCAAGCTCGCCAGCCAGCGCATCGCGCAACGGGCGCAGTCGCTGGGCGTACTCGATTGCAGCCACCGGGTCATGGATCGAGCAGGGGCCGACCACGACGGCCAGGCGGTCGTCCTGGCCGTGCAGGATGCGGTGCAGCGAGGCGCGTGCATCGGCCACGGTCTGCGAGGCTTCTTCATCACAGGGCAGCAATGCCAGCAACTGCGCCGGCGAGGTCAGGGGTTCAAGTTTGCGGATGCGCAGATCGTCGGTATGGGGGGGCATGGGGGTCTCCAGTTCAAAGCGAGTGAATGGTTTAGCCCCAGCGTGGCGGCATGAAAAAAGCCGCCAGGTTCGCTGGCGGCTTTTCGGGAATGCATCTGAAAGTTTCTTCAGGGTAAGCGCAGTCCTTCCTCCGCCAGCGGCTTGGGAAAGTAATACCAAAAATAAAAGCTGGCGCGGGCTGCGTTCATGGGGAGCATTGATAACACGGTTTTTTGTGCGATGCGACAGTTTCAGCGGCAACAGACCATTACTGTCGTCACGTTCAGCTTCGCGAAACGAGCAACAACACCTCGCCACTCCAGCTTGCATCGGGCTGCTGTGCGAGCGTCAGCTCATCCACGGAAACGCCAATGCTCTGCAAGGTCTGCAACCACAGCATCACATCAGCTGGCGCACCACTCAACGCAAGCTTGATGCGCTGATCCGCCTGCTGCACCCCACTGATAGTCAGCCCATGCTTGTCCGCCGCCGCTGCAAGCAGCGCGGGCAGCTGCTCCGGGTTTGGCGCAGCGGTGCGCTGCGCCGCTACGATCAAACGTGGTGCATTGGCACGAAGGTGCGCCTGCAGTTGTTGCTCCGTAGCCACATTGCTGCGGGCCTGCCGCAGTGCTTCGCGGGTCGGCGACCATGCAGCAAACCAGAATGCCAGCACGGTCGCGAAGGCCAATAACAGCTGCAATGCGGTGCGCTCGCGCGGAGCCAACAGGCGCCAGCGCGCGGCGATCCGATCACGCATGACCTGCATTCCTGGCGTGTTTGAAACAAGCGCACTCATTGCGCTTCTCCAACACTCAATTGCAGGCCAGCTTCATCCAAGCGCGCCTCCTTCACCCGCAACTGCCTAGCCTGCAGACCTTGCTGCAGCCCCTGCAACGCAGAGTGTTCGCCCTGCAGTTGCAGCAGCAGCTCGCCCTGCCCGGCCTGATAGTGCATCCGTCGCAGCTGCACCTGCGCAGTGGCCGGTATGGCCTCGGCAACCGCCGCCAGCAAACTCTGCAGCTGGGTGGCGGAATTGCCTTGGCGCAGATGCTGGTCGAACTGCGCTTTCAGATCGACGATACGCCGCTCCTGCGGAAACAAACCCTTGTAAATGGCTCCGTTGGCTTGCCGATAACCGGCTGCCTGCTGGTTCAGCAACCACGCCTGTGCGCCATCGAATGCAAGCTGCGCCAGCAGTACAGCCGCCAGCGCCCAAGCCACTGGCTTCCAGTGATGCAGCCGCATGCTTGAAGCGGTAGCAAATTCTCCCTGTGCCAGATTCAATGCGCCCGAACACCGCCCTGCCATCCACACCGACTGTGCGCCATCGAACATCTGCAGTTCGACCTTCGCCCCGGCCGGCAGCAGCGGCATGTCATCACGCGCATGGAAAACCTTGCAGGTTCCCGGCAGCCGCTGCAGCACTGCAGGTAGCTGCGCTGGCGTAAGCGCAAGCCGTAGCCCATTGGCATCGGCCAACAGGCTGCGGGAGCTGCCCCAGCACAGGCTTGCAGGCTCGTTCGGCAGCAGGTCCGCATCCACATGGATTGCGCTCACCCGCACACCGTTTTCGCGCAGGTAGCGCAACCAGGCCTCCAGCAGAGCACGCTTGATGGCCACCACCCGATGCTGACCATCATCCAGACGCTCTCCGAGGACCAGATGCATGCCCTCCACCTCTTCGGCCAACAGCGGCTCCAACGCATAGGGCAAGGCTTTCAGCTGCCAATGTCCGCTGCCTGCGGGCAGGCTGACTGCACAACTGGCGACGTGCTCAACCGGCACGATCAAGGCGATCGAGCGGCCCTTGAGTGTTGCCAATGCCTCACGCAAGGGCAGCTGCGCGGCCTGCTGGCCATCGCTCCAGCTGACCTGCAGATCATCCTGCAGGCTCGCGCTGCACCATGCAGGCAGGAACAGGCATGGCAATGGCAGTTGTTGCTTCATCGATCTTTCTCGGGAAATGCAGGGGGAGCCAACTGCCGGGCAACTACCTGCACGCTGCCCGCGTCGCGGTGCAAGGTGCTGAGCAGACGCAGGCGGCGTTCGCCAATGGCGACTTCAGTACTGACCAGGAACCAGTTGCTACGCACCGCCAAGCCGCTTCGTGCTACCAGCCGCCGCTGCAGCAGCGGCTGTGCCAGCACCTCATCGACACTGGCAAAACCATTGCCAGCGCGAGCGGCGGCCAAGCGTTCGCCATCGGCAAGGCCGAGACCATCGGCAAGACTGGCCAACAGCAGCGGATCGGCGGCATTGAGATTCAGCGCAGCCATTGCCGGTAGCGCGCTGACATGCGGCAGCAGGCGCTGGTAAACCGCGTCATCCACGCCGGCCAGCAGGCGTAGCTCGCTGACATCCTGCAGGGCCCGGCGCGCTGGCCGATACGCCGGCTGGCGGCGCTGGTATTCGCGCTCGCTGGAAAGACGGATCGCGTCCGGCGCCAACGACGGGGCCAGCCATGCCACCAGCTGCCAGGCCAGCTGCGGGTCCAGCCGCAGCAAGCCCAGCAGGCGCTGCAGGCGGGAAAATGCAGCGGCATCCAGTGCGCCGTTCTGTACAACGCTGTTGAGATTGAAGCGGCCAGACAGATCGTCGATCGACACACTCAGCTGACCACCGTCCACTGGATACACCGGCAAGCCCTGCGCCCAAAGCTCGCCGCGATGATCGATGCCAGCACTCCGGCGCAGGTCTGCTGTCAGCATGGCGTTGGCCAGTTGTTCGCCACCACGCGCGTACTGCCAGGCCTGGCGTGCATGCAGCTGATTTGCACTGGCACGTATCGACAGCTGCTGGCGGGTGACCAAGGCAGTACAAACGGTGGCAGCCAACGCCACCACCAATAGCACAGTGATCAATGCGACGCCTTGCTGCGTGCGCTTCATGGTGACCTACTCCCGGCATCGCCTGCGGGCAGCAGCAACACCCGTCGCAGCTCGCCGAACCGCCGGTGCTCAATCCGTACTTCAAGCGCGCGCGGCAGTGGCTGCGTATCCGTACCCTGCCATTGCGTGCGCCATAGGCCCCGCCGATCCAGATAGCGCCAGTGCACGGCAGCAATGCCCTGCAGGACGCGCTGCCGCTGCGCTGCAGTGTCCTCGCCACGATCGAGCACCGGCCAGTATTCGCGCAGCAGATCCGAACCTTCGTGGCGCCAGTGCACCCGCTGCAACTGTGCGCGCGGCGTGCCCTGCGGATTGCTCCAGCCAGCACGCGTCCAGTGCAGGCCCCGTCCGTCGGGATCGTTCCAGAACGCAGGCTCATCGCTACCGTCATTGGCCAGTACCGGCCGCGCGACGGCCTGCTCGACATCACGCTCCAGGCTGGTCATCGCCCGCAGCAGTTGCCGCAGTTGCTGCTCCTGCTCGCGGGTCTGCGAATCCACGCGTATCGCGGACACCAGCAGACGATGGCTGGCAATGCCGATCAGGGCAAAGATCGCCACCGCAACCAGCACTTCCAGCAGGGTAAAACCGGCGTTTGCGCGCTGCTTCACTGCCCCACCCCGACGAAACCGGTCAGGCTGACGCCACCATCCTCGTTGTCCGCATCCGTCACCCGCAACTGCACCAGTCGCAGCTGCGGCTCGGCGGTAGCCTGTATCTCGCACCGCACCCGCCAGCGTCGACGGCCCTGTTCGACGACGACATCACTGCTGCCCGGTGCCGCCGCCCCCTGCAACTGCAGTTCGGCCAAGGTGGTATCGGCGAGCCAGCCGGCCAATGCGCGGTTCTCCAGCAGGCGCGCATTGTGCACATGGCGCTGCAGGGTGACATGCACCATCGCCGCAACCACGGCCAACACAGCCAGTGCCACCATCACTTCCAGCAGGGTGAATCCACGCGCCAACCTCATTGCGACGACACCTGCTGCACCTGTGGATCATTGAAGCCATCCGCAATGATCCGGTAGGCAAGACCGTGCTTGTCAGTGGCAGTCATGGTTGCGCTGAAGGGTGTCGATCGCGCCGAAGACGACAGCACGATCTGTGGCGGCTGTGCATCGACGCCGGCATTCGCCAGGACAACCGGCGCACCTTCCACATTCAACGTCATTTGCATGTCCTGCGGTAGCTGCCGCGGCGACCAATCCGGTTGTACACGCCAACGCCCGTCGCGGGCGTCATGGGCGCGCACCTCGTAACCCTGCATGCTGATGCGCAGGCCGTACTCGCGGTTGTCCTGCACGGCCTCATCGCCTAGCAGGCGAAGCACCGCAGCGAAGCGCTCGGCTTCCTCGCGCAGCACATAGCCATCGCCACGCACCGCCCTGGACAAGCCAACCGCACCGGCCAGCACGCCAATGATCACCATCACCACCAGTACTTCCACCAGGGTGTAGCCGCGCGCATGCCGCACGCTCAGATGTCCCTGCTGTCCAGGTCGGCGTCCAGTGCATCACCGCCTTCGCGACCATCGGCACCGTAGCTCCACAGGTCATAGGCGCCCTTGCTGCCCGGTGCCAGGTACAGATAGGGCTTGCCCCAGGGATCAACCGGCAGGCGCCCGAGGTAACCCTCCGGATTCCAGTTGTCGGCACCACTGGGTGGACGCTGCACCAGCGCCTCCAGGCCCTGCTGGGTATCCGGATAGCGGCGGTTGTCCAGCCGATACATTTCCAGTGCCGAGGCAATGGCCTTGAGATCGCCGCGGGCGACGGTGACCTTGGCCTGCTCAGGCCGTCCCATCACCTTGGGCACCACCAGCGCGGCCAAGATGCCGATGATCACCACCACCACCATGATTTCTATCAAAGTGAAGCCGGCCTGTTGTCTTGCCGATACGTTCATTGCTGTTTCAACCCACTAGTTGGTTCAAGGACATGATCGGCAGCAGGATGGCCAGCACGATCAACAACACCACCGCGCCCATCAGCACCAGCATGAAGGGCTCGAACAAGCCGATCAGCAAGGCGATGCGCGCGGCCAGATCGGTTTCCTGGTTGCGTGCGGCGCGCGCCAGCATCGCGTCCAGCGCACCGGATTTCTCCCCCGCGGCAACCATGTGCAGCAGCATCGGCGGCAGTGGCGTGTGCTGTTCCAGCGCGCGGGTCAGACTGCCGCCCTCGCGCACAACGACTTCGGCCTGCTGCAGACCGGCCTTGATGCACTGATTGCCAACCACCTGTGCGGCGATACGCAGCGCATCCACCAACGGCACGCCGCTGCGCACCAGGATTGCCAGCGTGGAGGCAAAGCGCGCACTGTCCAGGTCGCGCAGCAGCAGGCCGAACAACGGCAGCTGCAGCAACGCCGTATCACAGCGCACGCGCTTGGCCGGCTGCTGCAACCCACGCCAGACCAGCACACCGGCAACGGCCAGCACCGGCAGCAACCATGGCCCCCACTGGCTAAGCGCGTTGCTGCTGGCCACCAGCGCGCGGGTCAGCAAAGGCAGCGCCTGGCCGGAATCGACGAAGACATCGATCACGTCCGGCACCACGTAGCCCAGCAGAAAGCTGACGATCAACCCAGCCACCACCAGCAGGATCAACGGATACAACAAGGCCAGCTGGATTCGCTGCCGTGACTGCTGACGCTGCTCGGTGTAGTCAGCCAGCTGCTCCAGCACCACGCCGAGATGACCACGTTCGCCTGCCGCGACCATGCTGCGATAGATAGCGGGAAACGCACGCGGATACGTCGCCAGCGCCGCAGCCAGGCCGTGCCCTTCCAGAATCCTGCCGCGCACCGCCAACAAGGTCGCGCGTATGCGTGGCTTGCTGGTCTGTGCAGCGACCGCGCGCAGGGCTTCTTCAACCGGCAGAGCGGCCTGCACCAAGGTGGCCAGCTGCCGGGTCAGCAAGGCCAGATCGGCGCTGCCGATACGTCCGCCACCGCTACCGCTGGCCGCACCTTCGCGTGCCGCAACCGGATCCACCTGCACCGGTGCCAGATTGCGTTCGCGCAGCTGCTGCCGTGCCTGGCGTGCACTGTCGGCCTCGACCACGCCCTTGTGGCGACGGCCATCGGCGGACAAGGCCAGATACTCGAACGCCGCCATCACTCACTACTCCGTGCGACCCGGGCACTCACAGGTCGCGCCCAACCCGCAGCACTTCTTCCAGCGTGGTCACGCCATCGAGCACCTTGGCGCGACCATCGTCCAGCATCGACGGGCCCTGTCGTCGCGCCTGCTCCAACAGCTCAGCCTCGCCGGCACCGGCATGCACCAGCGCGCGCAGCTCGGGACCGAACTCGACCAGCTCGTAGATGCCGGTGCGGCCGCGGTAACCCTGGCCTTTGCAGTGCTCGCAACCAACCGCGCGGAACAGCAGCGGCCGTTGCCAGGCTTCCATGCCCAGCTGCGCGCACTCGGCGCTGGAGGCCGGCGTTGCCGCCCGACACTGCGGGCACAGCCTGCGCACCAGCCGTTGTGCCAGCACACCTAGCAGCGAGGAGGACAGCAGGAAGGATTCGATGCCCATGTCGAGCAGACGAGTGACCGCACCGACCGCGCTGTTGGTATGCAGGGTGGACAGCAGCAGGTGGCCGGTAAGCGAGGCCTGTACGGCGATGCGCGCGGTTTCGCTGTCACGGATCTCGCCGACCATCAGCACATCGGGGTCCTGGCGCAGGATCGCGCGCAGGCCGCGTGCGAAGGTCATGTCGATGCGGCCATTGACCTGGGTCTGGCCGACGCCATCGAGGTGGTACTCGATCGGATCTTCGACGGTAAGGATGTTGCGCTGGCGGTTGTTGATGGTGCGCAAGCCGGCATACAGGGTGGTGCTCTTGCCGGCGCCGGTGGGGCCGGTGACCAGCACGATGCCGTGCGGCCTGCATAGCATGGCCTGCATCACCCCGACATCGCGCACCCGCATGCCAAGGTGCTGCAGCGACAACTGCCCGGATTGCTTGTCCAGCAGACGCAACACCACCCGCTCGCCATTGGCTGCAGGCAGGGTGGACACACGGATATCCACTTCGCGCCCCCCTACCCGCACCGAGATGCGCCCATCCTGTGGCAGTCGCTTCTCGGCGATATCCAGCCGCGCCATCACCTTGATGCGCGACACCAGCAGCGCTGCCAGTTCTCGCCGTGGCTCGACCACGTCACGCAGGATGCCATCCACGCGGAAACGCACCACCAGGCGGCGCTCGAACGATTCGATATGGATATCGGAGGCTTGCTCGGCCAACGCCTCACCGAGCAAGGCGTTGATCAGGCGGATGATCGGCGCATCGTCCTGCTGGTCCAGCAGATCCTCCACCTGCAGCATGCCTTCCACCAGGCTGGCCAGATCCAGGCTGTCGCCGAGTTCGTCGGCCATGCTCATGGCGGTGCCAGAGTCCTGCTGGTAGGCCTGCTGCAGTGCCAGCTCGAAAGCCTCGTCGGCAACGATCTGCTGCGACAGTGCGCAACCGGCAATGCGCTGCACTTCAGCCAGCGCGCTCAAGCCGGCATCGCTGCGGCAGACGATCTGGCGGGCAGCATCATCCAGCAACACGCCATGGCGGCGAGCGAACGCAAACGGCAGGCGCAATGTCGGCATGCCACCAGCAGGTGCCGGCGACGCCGTGAGCTCCTTTTCAAACATCAATGCTGCAAGGTGATATCGCTGCGCGGAGCGATGTCACACTTTCCCCGGTAAAAACGTGCCCGGAAAATGCCATGTTCCGGACAAAAAGGCGTGACTTCGACATCGCTTTCCGGATGACGATCACACTTCCGTACGTATCCGCATCGCACTCTCTTACATACGCAGCTAGAGTACCGGCTTCGCAAAATCTGACACTGCGAAAACAGGGGAAAACCAGAGATCTTTAGCGCGACGTTGCCTGAAAAGTGCAGCGAGCTCCCCCTTGTGCGCGCGGATTTTGCCAAGGGAGATTCCGTAACACCGATGTTCCAGTCTGATACCACCAAGCTGCTGCCGAAGATCGTCGCGATCGCCATCACACTTGCCGCTGCTGCCGCACTGGCATGGCAGGCGCGTCAGCTCTATCTGCAGATGAGCCGCCCGCCAGTCAGCGCCAGCACGGCGCCAGTGAGCGCTCCGCAACTGTCGCCGCAACTGCTGCAACGGCTGTTCGGCACTCCTGCGGCGACAGGCGTCGCCAATCTGCAAGGCGTACAGCTGCAGGGCTGCATCGTCGCCGCCGACCCACGGCAATCACAGGCACTGATCAATATCGAGGGCCAAGGGGCCGTGACCCTGTTGGTTGGTGACGAATTTCTGCCCGGCGTCGTGCTGCGGCTGATCGCGCACGACCATGTGCTGTTCACCCGCAACGGCGTGAATGGCAGACTCGACTTTCCCGGCCCAGCAACGCCGCAGCTTGCGGGCGGTGCCGAATGATCCGCGTGACCACACGCAGTTTGCTGCGCTGGATGACGCTGCTGTCCTTGCTGGCACTTGCGCCGGCAACACTCAGCGCAACACCAACCACTGATGCTCCCCAGCAATGGAGCATCAACATGAAGGACACGGATATCCGTGACTTCATTGGCGCGGTGGCAAATATCACCGGCGACACCTTGATCGTCGACCCACGGGTGGTCGGCGATGTCAGCGTGACCACGCAGGAGCCGATGACGCTGCCGGAGGTCCGCCGGCTGTTCCTGTCGGTGATGACCGTGCACGGTTTTGCGGTGATCGAAGAAGATGCCCAGACCCGGGTGGTGCCCAACGACGAAGCGCACGTATTTGCCGATGGCCGCGGCCGTGGCCCGGACGCGATTGAAACCCGCGTACTGAACGTACAGAACGGCAGCGTCAGCGATCTGCTGCCGATGTTGCGTCCGCTGGTACCGGCCAATGCCCACCTGGCCGCAGTGCCCACCGCCAATGCGCTGATCATCAGTGATAGACGCGGCAATATCGCCCGCATCGAGGCCTTGCTGCGGCAGCTGGACGCGCCCAGGCTGCATGCGCACAGCGCCTACGAGGTGCGCTACGCAAGCGTGGAAAGCCTGCAGAAGCTGCTGCAGGCCAGCGTCGCCGGTAGCGCAGGCACCAGCAGCAAGGTGCTGGCCGATACCCGCACCAACCGCCTGCTGATCTTCGGCCCCGAGCAGGCCCGCGAACGACTGCTGGCACTGGCCCGCTCGCTGGACGTGGACGCACCGCGCTCGACCACCACCCAGGTGATCCGCCTGCAGCATGGTGATGCCAAACAGATGGCGCAGACCCTTGGCGCCATCGGCGATTCCATCAAGCAGGAAGGCGATGACAAGCAGACCCAGATCGGCACCTTGATCCGTGCCGATGAAAGCCTCAATGCGGTGGTCGTCCACGCCAAACCCGAAATGCTGCAGGTGCTGAGCGACATCGTCCGGCAGCTGGACATCCCACGCTCGCAGGTGCTGGTGGAAGCAGCCATCGTCGAGATTTCCGGCGACATCGAGGATGCCTTGGGCGTGCAGTGGGCGCTGGATGGCGGCTCACGCAGCAATGGCGTGGGTGGCGTCAACTTCAACAACACCGGCATGTCGATCGGCACCCTGCTCAGCTCGCTGGCGGCCGGCACCCCGCCAACCTCGCTGCCGTCCGGTGCCATTCTCGGCATCGGCAACAGCAACTTCGGTGCGCTGGTGACGGCGCTGTCGACCAATTCCAAGAACAATCTGCTGTCCACGCCCACCCTGCTGACCCTGGACCACGAGCCAGCGGAAATCCTGGTCGGCCAGAACGTGCCGTTCCAGACCGGCTCGTATACCACTACCGGTGATGGCACCAGCAATCCGTTCACCACCATCCAGCGCCAGGACATCGGCGTGACCTTGAAGGTGACGCCGCATATCAACCAGGGCGGCACGCTGCGGCTGGAGATCGAACAGGAAATCTCCTCGCTGGCGCCTACACCCAGCGGTATCACCCTGTCCGACGTGATCACCAACAAGCGCTCGATCAAGAGCACCATCCTGGCCAACGATGGGCAGGTGATCGTGCTTGGCGGCCTGATCCAGGACGACGTCACCCATACCCGCTCCAGCGTGCCACTGCTCGGCAGCATCCCTGGCTTGGGCCGCTTGTTCAGCTCCACCAGCGACACCCGGGTCAAACGCAACCTGATGGTTTTCCTGCGCCCCAGCGTGATTCTTGGGCAGAGCGCGGCCAACGACATGAGCGCGCGCAAATACCTGGATCTGCGCGGCACACCGAGCACTGGCGGCAAATACGCCAACCCGCTGCCTGCGTCGGCCGAACAGCTGTTCAACGCCGACCCGACATCCGACCGCGTCAGTCCGCCGGCCAACGGCAACTGACGCGGCCCGCGGCTGCAAGGACACCCGGGCGTTGGGACCCGGATGCCTGCAGCCGCACCAATCTGTAGTACTTCAAAACCAAGGGGAGTAATTCTTGAAGAACGCACTCAATCCGCGCGTCCTTGTTCTGGCGCTGTCCACCGCCTTGTTGACTGCCTGTGGTGGCGGCGGTGGCGGTGGTAGCAGCAATGGCGGTGGCAACACCGGCGGCGGCAACCCCACCCCGACAGATCCGTACCCGGAACCGACCAGCGCGGCCTATGACGAAGTCGAGCTCAAGGGCTTCTACGACATCGACGCCAGCGGTGCCATCCGGGTGGTGCGCAATGATCTGGCCGGCAACCTGCCGGCGATGGTCCAGTTCGCGCAAAGCCACACCGTCGACCCCAGCGGCAACGAAGCCAAAAACATGCCGCGCCTGACCACCGAGCGCGCCGCATTGCTGCTCGTCACGCCGGACCCCTCCTTGCAGGGCGTCGAATCGGTCAAGGTCACCGTGTCCATCGACGGTGCCGTCAAGGGCACACTGGACCTGCTGCACCCGAACGCGATGTACCGCTCGGACTACAACAACAACGACGGCCGCCCCGATTACAACTACTCCCGCCGCGCCTGGTCGGTGCCATTGCCGTGGGACTGGGTCAAGCCAGGCATGAGCCTGAGCATCACTGACAGCAAGTCACGCAGCGGCAGCCTGGCCGCCGACAAGATCGAGTTCGGCGCGCCGGCGGAACTGGTGGTGCACAACATCCGCCTTGGAATGCTGACCGCACCGCCGGCAGAGAGCGATGCGTTCTGGCTGCTGAAGCATCCCGAGCAGGGCGCGGCCGATTATTTCCAGACCATTCCGGCCGCACGTTTCACCGTCGCCTATTACGAACCGATGCAGCTGGACAAGGTGATGGTCGCCAACGGCACCATTTACGACACTGCCAGCGCTGGCGAAGGCGGCGTGTATTCCGGCGACATGCGCGAGAACACCGGCAAGTCCACGGTCAGTGTCGGCATCAACCTGGCCAACTACGGCGCCACCGCCTCCGGCATGGCCGGGCAGTCGCAGCCGCAGTGGTTCCAGAACGTGGTTGCCCACCATGCCGTGGGCAGGTACAGCAACGGCGTGCAGAGCCATGGCCTGAGCGGCGGCAACGGCATGCTCACGCTCTACTCCACCAGCGGCAACGAGTTCAGTCACGAGATCGGCCACCACTACGGGCTGGGTCACTACCCTGGCCAATCCGGCGACAACTACTTCCTGTCCGGCCACCACCATGACAGCGGCTGGGGCTACATCTCCTACCGCAAGCGCATGCGCGGCAACCTGCATTGGAGCAATGCCAAGACCGGCGGCCTGAGCGGCATGCCGATCTACGAAGATACGTATGCGTTCGCCACCGATGCCATGGCTGGCGGAAACTATTCCAGCGCGCTGTCGCGCTACACGCACTACACCGGCTACAGCACCAGGATCGCGATCCAACCGCGTTTGAACAAACCGGTGCCGGCGCAGAGTTCGACCACCGGTTACCTGGGCTGGAACGCGGACACCCGCAGGATGGAGCCGGTGACCGGCAAGGTGCCGACCAACAAGGAGCTGTTCTTCAACTCGGCCGATGGCAACTACCTGAAGCCGCGATTGGTCGGCACGCCGGTCTTCACCGTGCTCGGCGGCTATGACCCCAGCACCGGCAACGCCCTGCTCTACCCCGCGTTCCGCGGCAACTGGGGCAATGTGTTCGACCTGCCGGCACCGGTCGCCAATGCCAGCAGCCGCCAATGCTGGCTGGAGGTGACGTTCAACGGTGGCAGCAGCAAACGCATCGCCGTGGCCGGCAATGTCCTGCAGAACGGCTCGGTCAACAAGCTGCACATCAACCTGGCCCAGGCCGACAAGCCGCAGCAGGCCAGCCTGCAGTGCCAGGACACCGGCGCAGCGATCAGTACCCTGGCGACGATGAGCTTCCCGCAGAACCTGCCGCCGATGAAGGCACCGGTAGTGGTGGGCAAGGAGGCCGGCTACAGCGCGTTGCGTGCGGTTGAGCTGCCGGAACTGGACACGCTGCTGGCAGCCGCCGCCGGCAAGCCACTGATCAACCTCGGTGCGCGCGGCAACCTGTTGTATGCAAGCTGGGGCGACGATGCTACCGGCCTGTCCAGCGAAGCCCGCCAGGTGCGCGATGCCTACATCGCCCAGGAGACCAAGGCCACACGCCTGAATCGCTGGATGACCCGCTATCGCGCCGACCTGCAGGCCAGCAACAACACTGCGGCAGTGGAAGCACTCAAGAAACTGCTGGATACCCTGGGCCTGCGCAAGACACCGTTGTTGCCGGCCGCCCAGCAGATGCTGGTCACCAACAGCAAGCACTGCCTGAAGACCGAGACGGTCGATGGCAAGCTGTCGGTCTACATCGCCGATGCCAGCACCTGCAGCGGTGCCGACAACGAGCTGTGGATGGCCGATCTGCGCGGCGCGATCCACAGCGCGGCCAACCCGGCCATGTGCCTGTCCGGCAACGGCGGCAACAATGCTGCGGTGACCTTGAACAAGTGTGATCGCACGCTGGATGCGCAGATGTTCGACCTCAGCGCATTGCCGAAAATTGGCCGCAATGGCAGCTGCCTGGACCTGTCCGGCGGCTTCCTGACCGCAGGCCGTGGCAAGTTGATCACCTACGCCTGCAGCGGTGGTGCAAACCAGCGTTGGACCGGACTGAGCGCCAATGACAACGCCTTGCTGGCGCTGCTCAGCCCCAACAACCTGGTTGTGCTGCGTGGTTTGAACATCCAGTAATCAGCAACCGCCCGGGGCCACCGCGCCCCGGGTTTTCGCGCAAGCCAATGAACCCATCAATTCCATCATTGCGACTGATCACCAGGCTGGTCATTGGCGCGTGCTACAGCGTCACCGGCGTGGCGATGGCGCAATCCGATACGCACGACCAGCGACCGCCGCTGTACGCAGCCAGCGCCACCCAGGCACCACGACTGCTGGCAACCTTCGTGCATCCGCAGGCCGAACGCTCGTTGGCAGTAATGCAGCAAGCAGGCGCGGCATCACAGACGCTGCACGTGGGCGAGCAGATCGGCAACGGCCTGCGACTGCACGCCATTGCCCGCGACCACATCGTGATCGCCCGTGGTTCGCAGCTCTTCACCCTGCGTCTGCTAGGCCAAGGCGGGGCACGCAAGCAGCCAGCGCGCGCGCCGAGCGGCCCGGCGGCTACAAGCACCGGCACAGTCGACGCAGCAACCTCCGTCAAAGGCGGTGCGATTCTGCGCGCTGACAATCTGGATGCAGTGCGCGCCGCCTGCAGCGACACCGCCACGATGTCGGCACTGCCCGACGTACAGAAGGCCGAGCTGGCTGCACTGGGGCTGTGCAACACACCTTGATAAACGCGGATCGCGCCCTGCGACAGCAGGTTCAGCAACACAGCGCATACTGTTACCCGGTCCCGCGTGCAATGGTCATCCCGATGAACGACACCCATTCCGATCTGCTGCAGATTGCCTGCCCGCACTGCAATGCGATCAACCGCGTCCCCACTGCGCGCCTGTCACAAGCGCCATCCTGCGGCCGCTGCCACCAGTCACTATTTGCTGCCGCGCCGATTGCTTTGAATGCAGCGGGTTTCGAAGCACATGCCAGCCGCTCACAGATTCCACTGCTGGTAGATTTCTGGGCCAGCTGGTGCGGCCCATGCCGGCAGATGGCCCCGGAGTTCGCCAAGGCCGCCGTGCAGCTGGAACCACGTATGCGTTTGGGAAAACTGGATACGGAAGCGGAGCCAGCCATCGCCACCCGCTATGGCATCCGCAGCATTCCGACGATGGTGCTGATCCAGGGCGGCCGCGAGATCGCACGCCAATCCGGCGCGATGCCGGCCAGCAGCATCGTGCAGTGGGCAAACGCGCACCTGTAATGCCGGGCCATCCTCGGCAGGGGCTTTACAAGCATGGCAAGAAGGTACGCTGCCGCACTCAACGGCTGGCAAAAAACATGAGATAGATGAGTCGCCCATTTTCCGGGTTGTCACCAAAAGCCTGGCCGGCCGTGTGCCACAACCATGGACGCAACAGGATCAAGCGATTGAAGCGCATCGGCACACGCATGGTCATTTCCCACTGCGCATCGTCATTGCTGTCGCGCTCGATGATGTCACCATGCGCCTGCTCGGCATTGGCATAGCCCAATTGCGCCAACTCCTCAGCGTTGAGGGGCATGCGATCGGTATTGGTGCGGCGGTGACGAAAGAACTCGGTCCCACCCTGGCAATCCTGCGGCCGGCTCAGATAGAGGATGCCCGACCAATGCGAACGATCAATATGCACTTTGGCCCTGCCCACGTCGCCGGCCAGGGTCAAGCGGAATTTCCCGTGCGACTGCAATGGGTTGATGAGCTGCAACGGCTCATTGACCAGCCGCGACGCTGCCTCGGACAGGCCTTCAATCTGCAGACGTTCAAGTGAATTACGCCCTGGAAAGGCACCATCCTGATCTGGGTAAGTAAGCCGCAGGCCAGCCTCGCGCAGACCCAGCGCGTCCTGGGGCGAAAGAAAATCATCGACAACAATCAACGAGGTTGGCATGGCGGTTCCGCGCAATGAGACTGCGCAGCACCTTAAAACAAAACCCCGCCTTCCGGCGGGGTTTTGTTTAATACAAGCAGCGGTGAGGCTGCGGCGGACTTAGAAGTCCATACCGCCCATGCCACCCATGCCGCCCATACCGCCGCCGCCCATGGCCGGCTCGTCCTTCTTCGGCGCATCAGCCACCATTGCTTCGGTGGTGATCATCAGGCCAGCGATCGAGGCTGCGTTCTGCAGTGCCGAACGGGTCACCTTGGTCGGGTCCAGGATGCCGAATTCCAGCATGTCACCGAATTCGCCGGTAGCGGCGTTGTAGCCGAAGCTGCCGGTGCCTTCCTTGACCTTGTTGACGATGACCGACGGCTCTTCACCGGCGTTGGCAACGATTTCGCGCAGCGGGGCTTCCATCGCGCGCAGGGCGATCTGGATACCGTGGTTCTGGTCTTCGTTGATGCCCTTCAGGCCCGACAGAGCGGTGACAGCGCGCACCAGCGCAACGCCGCCGCCCGGGACCACGCCTTCTTCCACAGCAGCGCGGGTAGCGTGCAGGGCGTCGTCAACGCGGTCCTTCTTTTCCTTCATTTCGATTTCGGTCGAGGCACCGACCTTGATCACGGCAACGCCGCCGGCCAGCTTGGCAACGCGTTCCTGCAGCTTCTCGCGATCGTAGTCCGAAGAGGTCTCTTCGATCTGGGTCTTGATCTGCTTGACGCGCGACTCGATGCCAGCGGTATCGCCAGCGCCGTCGATGACGGTGGTGTTTTCCTTGGAAACCTGCACCTTCTTGGCGCGGCCCAGGTCCTTGATGGTGGCCTTTTCCAGCGACAGGCCAACTTCTTCGGAGATCACGGTGCCGCCGGTCAGCACGGCCATGTCTTCCAGCATCGCCTTGCGACGGTCGCCGAAGCCCGGTGCCTTGACGGCAACAACCTTGACGATGCCACGGATGGTGTTGACCACCAGGGTAGCCAGCGCTTCGCCTTCGATGTCTTCAGCGATGATCAGCAGCGGCTTGCCTGCCTTGGCGACGCCTTCCAGCACCGGCAGCAGATCACGCACGTTGGAGATCTTCTTGTCGTGCAGCAGGATGTACGGGTCTTCCAGGTCGGCGGTCTGCGACTGCTGGTTGTTGATGAAGTACGGGGACAGGTAGCCGCGGTCGAACTGCATGCCCTCGACGACGTCCAGCTCGTTTTCCAGGCCCGAGCCTTCTTCAACGGTGATCACGCCTTCCTTGCCAACCTTCTTCATCGCTTCGGCAATGATGTTGCCGATCGACTCGTCCGAGTTGGCCGAGATGGTGCCGACCTGGGCGATTGCCTTGTCGTCAGCGGTGGGCTTGGAGATGTTCTTCAGCTCGGCGACGGCGGCGATCACGGCCTTGTCGATACCGCGCTTGAGGTCCATCGGGTTCATGCCGGCAGCAACAGCCTTGGCGCCTTCGCGGATCAGGGCCTGGGCCAGCACGGTGGCGGTGGTGGTGCCGTCGCCAGCGTCGTCATTGGTGCGCGAAGCAACTTCCTTCACCATCTGCGCGCCCATGTTCTCGAACTTGTCAGCCAGTTCGATTTCCTTGGCAACGGACACGCCGTCCTTGGTGATGGTCGGGGCGCCGAAGCTCTTCTCGAGCACGACGTTGCGGCCCTTCGGGCCCAGGGTTGCCTTGACGGCATTGGCGAGAACGTTGACGCCGCGCACCATGCGCGAACGGGCGTCTTCACCGAAACGAATATCCTTGGCAGCCATTGCGATTACCTCTGAGTAGAGCCGAGCAGAGCTCGGCTGCTTTTATCGGGAAAGGGGGTTTACAGGAACAGGTGGCGCGGCAGCTCAGCCGATGACGGCAAGCACGTCGTCTTCGCGCAGCACCTTGTACTCGACGCCTTCGGCCTTGTAGGACGAACCGGCGTACTGGCCGTAGATGACCTTGTCGCCAACCTTCAGCGAGGGGGCGCGCACCGAACCGTTGTCCAGCGGCTTGCCCGGGCCCACGGCCACGACTTCACCCTTGGTGGACTTTTCCTTGGCCGAATCCGGGATCAGGATGCCGCCGGCGGAGATTTCGTCGGCTTCGATCGGCTTGACCACAACGCGGTCGTGAAGCGGCTTGATGCTCATGAAGGACCTCTTAAGTAATTGATTGGCCTGAAATTCCGGCGACACCGGCTGGGAAACAGGGGGACGCCGGCATCACGCGTAAAAAGGCCCGTCGTGCGGGCTTGTTTGGGAGATGGGGCTGGCTGGGGGCCTTTCAAGGGCAGGCCGGCAAATTGATCATCCCCGCTGTCAGTGCCCGGTGCCCGGTGCCTTCCGCTACGGCCGCCCCGCAGGACAATCACCTCCCCACCCCGCTGCAGCTGCCCCCAGAAACGCTACGACCTGCGACCCGCCTGCCCCGGGCCGTTGCCAGCGCCGGCATCGTCTACGCGTCCGCGAACGGCTGTATGTGATCGCTGAGATTGAAAACAGTTCGCCCAGCCGCAAAAAAAATGGCGTGCCCGGGGGATTTCGGGACACGCCATAGCAAGAGAGAGTCGCCCAGACCACGGGCTGAACTACTTTTTTTGAATATCACAGGTACCGCGACCACTGCACCGAGGCACTGGCAGGGCTCGCTGGCAGCCCGCCACTGCCGGTACTGCACACCGGGATCAGGTTCAAACCGCCACCACTGGGGACATCAACCGAGATACCTCCGCCCGAGATGGTGGTGTCGGCGGTCTGGTTGCTGCCTACGGTCAGGCTGCCGTGGATGGTCACAGTGGCGCCGCTGGTCGACAGCTGTTTGCCCAGCATCACGCTGCCACGCAACTCCCAGCCGGCGATGTCAGCGGCGCCTTCGGCGATGACGGTGGTGTTGCCGATCGGCAAGCCCTGGTAGATCTGCGGCTTGCCACCGGCGCCCGGCCCTTCCCACTCCACGAACTGCGAGCGGCTGGCGCATAGATTGGTCGGATAGAAGTCACCACCGCAGACCTTGGCCGCGCCGGCGAAGTTCGGTGCGATGAGGTCGCGGTGACCGGCGCCGGTAAGGGTCACATTGCCACCACAGTTGACCTGGCTCGGATCACTGCAGCCACGCACCACCACGGTATTGAGGAAATCGGTGCTGGTGCCATCGATCTTCAGCGATTGATCAAACCACAGCACGCCGGCCGGCATCTTGCTGACACCGTGCAGCAGCCAGCTACCGTCGTTCTGACGAACCTTCAGACAGCCCTTGTCATTTGTGTTGCTGCAGGTCATCAGCTCCTGCAGGATCGCCAGCTGCGCCACGCTTGGGTTCTTCAGCGGATATACGCCATCGATGGAATCGCCGTTGGCGCGCTTGACGTTGCGAATGGTCAGCTGCGGCGCGCCGTCAACCGTAGTGAAGGCGTAGTTGGCCATGCCCAGGAAGTTGTCGGCATCCACCGGCTTTACCCGCGCTTCGCAGTACGGGATGCCGGGCAGACCTGGGCTGGTTCCGGCCTGGTTGGCCTGCACGTTGGCCAGCGGCGCGTTGAGGCTGCCAGCGAGCAGGCCGGATCCAGTCACCGCAACCTCTCTGACCACCATGTCGCCGCCGCCCAGCAGGTTCTTGACCGTGCCCGAGGTCAACTCGATCCTGCCGCTGGCCCAGAGCATTTCGTACTTCCCGCTCCAGCCGGACACCGTGACGTTGTAGCCCCATAGCTGACCTACGGTCAGCGTTGCCAGCCCGACCGTGCCGCCAGCAATGCGGGTCGAGCGGAAGCTCAGCGCATCCGGCAAGCTGACATCGTCGGCGCCCTTCAGCTGCTCGGCGCTCGCCGTCCCCGTTACCAGACCAGTGCCGGAATCAACTTTCAACAGCGGCGCGCCGGCGCTGTCCTGCTTGCTGAAATCCAACAGGAACTGGCTGCTGTCGGTCAGGGTGATGAGCACATGACCGCTGTTGAGCGGTGCCACTGTGCCGGTAACCCACGGCGTACCGCCAGTCACGGTTGAGGCAATCAAGCGCCCCCCCACTTCGGCAGTACCGATCAGCTGGGTGCCAGAGTAAACCGCAACCGCGTAGGCGCCGGCCTTGATCGCATTGTAATTGCCGCCACTGACGCCGTTGCCGACTTCAACATTGCGCGCCCACAAGGTGCTGCCGCTGGGGTTGCCCATGGCGTTGATGCGGATGTTGCCTTCCGCATACAGATGGCCATTGTCGGTAATGCCGCCGCCGCTCAAAGACACATCACCCTTCACGCAACCAGAGATGCGCGCGGTGGAGCCACCGCCGATGGTCAGGTTGCCGGCAACCACGATGTTCTCGTAATCCACTGCATTGGTGACGTCGAGCTTGCCGCCGCTGTAGTCAAGATTGCCGTTGAACACCATCGGCGCCTTGGGCATGGATGCGCATACCGGCGGAATGCCCGGCGTGCCGTTGCCTGGTACCACGTCATAGATCACTTCAACGGTAGCCGTGGTCAAAGCGCTGCCGACGCCAGCCATGCCGACGATCTGGGCGCCGACCCGGTAACGATCGCTGCCCACAGCCTCTACCGAGGTTACCGTCGCAGCGCGCACGCCCAGCCCCTCCAGCCCGCTGACAGGCTTGGCGTCATTGCCTACCCAGCCCGGCCATACGCCGGTTTCCACCTGCAGCAGGTACAGGCGCAGGGCCTCCACGCCGCGCCATGCCGCCGCCTGCGCGGCCGTGGCCGAATGGGTTGTGAGCTGCTGCGACTGAGTACCGCGCAGCGAGTAAATTGTCGCGGCAACTGTGACCGATACCGCCAGGCCTACCATCAACACGATCAGCAACGTGGCTACACCGCGCTGCCGCTTGAATGCGGAAAAGCGATTCCTGTCCATGCGTACACGCTCCTTGTGCATCAGCTGGTCACTGCGAGATTGGGCAGGCAGGCCACGAACAGATGGCTGCTGGCATCACTGCGCTCCAACGCCACTTGCTGCCCGACAGCTGCAGTTGGCGAGGCACTGAAATCCTGCTGCATGTAAGGCAGGCATTGACGCTCGCCTTTGAGCGAAAACACATAGCCTGGCGCCAAGCTCATCGCGCCGACTTCCTGCTCACCCGAGGCGAACGCACTGCCGTCCTTCTGCATGGGAGTGAAGAACGCTGCGCTGCCTGCAAGCAGGCGCTGCTCATTGCTTTTCCATGTGATTGCCTGGGCATCGCTGCAGGCTTTTGGGATGAAGCGATACAGGCCTTCACCGTCGACCAGACGCAGGCCCGAGCAGACATAGCCGCTGGCGCTGAGTTCGGCCTTGTAACGCCAGACCAGCTCCTTGCCCGCTTCGCGCACGTACAGTTTGCTGTTCAAGTTGTCAGCCGCCGGCACGCCAAAACCCGCGCTTTGCAGGTCCATCTGCGCCGACAACAACGCCGCCGATA
Organism: Stenotrophomonas sp. STEN030; assembly: GCF_056759995.1. Taxonomy (NCBI): domain Bacteria; kingdom Pseudomonadati; phylum Pseudomonadota; class Gammaproteobacteria; order Lysobacterales; family Lysobacteraceae; genus Stenotrophomonas; species Stenotrophomonas sp. STEN030. The sequence continues at coordinate 22,779 of NZ_JBRREB010000017.1, forward strand.
CCTGACCATCACGCAATGCCGAACGTGAGGCGTTACTGGAAACTTCAACCATGGTTTTGTACAGCGTCATCATCGCGGCAATGGTGATCAGCGAAATCACCAGACCCACCATCATGCTGATCAGACTCTGTCCGCGTTGCTGCTGGCGGCCCATCCTGGAGGTGGTGTGCGCGCGCATGCTCATTGCCTCGTGGACACAAGTAGATCGGGGTCGTTCTCGCTGCCACCCTTGCTGCCGATATCGCCGGCAGCCACTTTCAGGTCTACCCGTTGCGGCGCTTCCACGGTGCGTTCCTCGCCGGCAATGGCCAAGGTGGCTGTTGCCGGCTCGCAACTGACTGCTGCGTTTTTCGTAGCACCGCTGGGCAGGCTGATTTCCAGCGTGGTGCTACCGCATAGACCCACACCTTGGCCGTGCAGGCTGTCGCGCAGGCGCTCGACCATCAGGTTTTCCACCTTGGCGTCGCGCTGGCTGTTCATCACGTTGGCCACTACATGAGCCAAACCGGCACCGATGATGCTGGTGATCAACACCCCGACCAGGGCCTCGAGCATGATGTCGCCGCGCTGGCGGCGTGGCGGATCAAAGCAGATCGACATAGAGCGGATCCTGGCTGTTCATGCCAATGGCAATACGCGAATGGGTGATACCACTGCTGCAGCTGGCCGCATCTGGCAGGCGTTGGCCACGGTTGTCGAACGCCACACAGGACAGCAGATCGGCTGAGGCCTGCAGCTCGTCGGCATCGGCGTAGTCGTTGCCAGCGGTCAACCGGTAGTCGCCGCCACGCGGCAACTCGCCCTTCCACAGCACCTCGTTGCCGTCGCCACGCAGTACCTGCAGGTTCCGTTCACTGCGCTGCAGACGCGCCGAGGTCGCCGCACCGGTGACGTGCTCCGGGTTGCGCAGCGCCAACGAACGGGTCTGCGCAACCGCCTCCCACATCAGGTTGCGCGCCTGCATCTGCCGGTTGCTGTCGATCCACTGCCGTGCGAACGGTATGCCTGCCAGCGCCAACACCGCCATTACTGCCAGGGTCACCATCAATTCGACCAGTGAAAAACCCGTGGCGCGCAGGCTCATGGCCAGTCACTCACGCCAGCACAACTGCCTGAAACCGTGCGGCCATTACCGGAGTCGAGCTTCAACGTACAACCACTGGCCTTGCCCAGCGCGTTGCCGGCAACGGCCTTCAGCTCGTAGCCGCCACTGCTGACGGTGTAGCTATAGGTGAACTGGCCGGCCTTGGTCCCCGCGTTCCAGCCTTTCTTGGCTGCTGCGTCGCTGGTCGGGTAGCCCAGGGTGCGTTGGCGGTGGTTTTCGACCGTGCTGGACAACGCCATCAAATCGCTCTGCGCTGTACGGATCTTGGCCCGCAGCGCGTAGTCGGAGTACAGCGGTATGGCGATGGCGGCCAGGATGGCGATGATCGCCACGACGATCATCAGCTCGATCAGCGTGAAGCCTCGATTGTTGCGTTGTTGCATACGCCCCCCTGTAGAGCCTTGCGAACAGGTGCATCCGTTGTGGAATGGCACTTCGTAAGAATTGGCCTTCGTCTTTCGTCAGATGAAGAACAGGTGAAACTGTGATCGACCGCAATATACAATTGATGACAACGATGTCAACACTTCCATCCGAAAACGCCTCAAGCGCTTCTGCCACAATGGCCGGATGGACGTAAGACTGGTCTTCTGCACCTGCCCCGACGATCAAACCGCGCAGGCATTGGCTCACCACTTGGTAGAGCAGCGTTTGGCTGCCTGCGTGAACTTGTTGCCTGCGATGCGGTCTGTGTACCGCTGGCAGGAGCAGATTGAACAAGCTGAAGAGATTCAGCTTGTTATAAAAACCTGTGCTGATCGGTTGGATGCGTTGAGCGCCGCGATCAGGCTGCACCACCCTTATGAATTGCCGGAGATCGTGGCGATCTCCCCCAGCGCCGGCTTGCCGGCGTATCTGGACTGGATCCGGGCGCAGACCCGGGAGGAAACATAATTAATGATGCTGTTGCGACAATTTGCCGCTTTCTGCCTGCTTTCCCTGGCCGCCCTGCCGGCGCTGGCCATCAATGAAAAGGACCTGCTGCCGGTAGACCAGGCCTTTGCTCTGCGCGCCGAGGCCCCCAGCCGCGACCGTATCGAGCTGCGCTGGGACATCGCCCCGGGTTATTACCTGTACCACCACCGCACCAGCGTCAAAGCCGGCCCCGGCTTCAGCGCCGGTGCGCTGCAGATGCCACAGGGCGAGAAGAAGCACGACGAATTCTTCGGCGATGTGGAGACCTACCACCGCCAGCTGCGCTCGATCCTGCCGGGCACCGCAGACGCGGGCACCACCAGCGTCACCCTCGAAGTCCGCTACCAGGGCTGTGCCGATGCTGGCGTGTGCTACCCGCCGCAGAAGCGCAACATCGAAGTAAAGCTGCCCGCCGCAGGCGGCGGCGCGCCCGCGCTTGCAGCCGCCGCACCATCCGCTGCGCCCATCTTCAACCCGCTGGCCGGCAACAACGGCGGTGGCCTGACCCTGCCCGGCGCCCCTGCCGTGCAAGGCCTGCCGCTGCCCTCGGAAAAAGCTTTCGGCTTCGAAGCCATCGTCGACAACGGCAATCGTCTGCTGCTGCGCTTCTCGCCGGCACCGGGTTACTACCTGTACCGTGACCGCACCTCGCTGGCGCTGGAAGGTGCAGATGGCGTGCGCGCCGGCCGTCCGCAATGGCCCGCCGGCAAGCCGTACCGCGACGAACACTTCGGCAACGTGGTGGTGTATTTCGATCAGGTCGATGTGCCGTTACCGCTACGCCGCGACAAGCCCGACGCTACCCCGGCTACCTTGGTTGTCACCTTCCAAGGCTGCCAGACCGACGGCATCTGCTATCCGCCGATGACCCGCCGGGTGCGGCTGTCGCTGCCCGCTGGCAAGATTTCGTCCAAAGAAAAAGAAGAACTGGCCGTCGCCCCGTTGGTGATCCTACCACTGGCAGCCGGCAAGAAGGGCGAAGTCACGCCGATGCCGCTGATCGACCCGGCCAACCCGCCGGCACCGCAGCCGCTGGTTGTGCGTCCGGCTGCCGAGGCCGCCAGCCTCGCTGAGGCCGCGCCGGATGCGTCGGCAGACAACACCCGCCGCAGCCAGCCACCGGCCGATACCGCCGGCAATGGCTCGTTGCTGTGGATTCTGCTGCTGGCGCTGGCCGGTGGCCTGATCCTCAATCTGATGCCCTGCGTCCTGCCCATTCTGTCGCTGAAGGTGCTGGGCGTGGCGCAGAGTGGCGAGAGCCGTCAGCGCGCACGCAACCACGCGCTCTGGTATACGGCCGGCGTACTGGTGGCATTTGCTGCAGTCGGCGGGCTGGTATTGGCGCTGCGCGCTGCCGGGCAAGCTGCAGGCTGGGGCTTCCAGCTGCAGCACCCGTGGTTCATCGCCGCGCTGGTGTACCTGATGTTCGCCGTTGGCCTGAGCCTGTCCGGGCTGTTCACCCTTGGCGGCAGCGCTGGTCAACTGGGCCAGAACCTGGCCAAGCGCAGCGGTCCCAGCGGTGACTTCTTCACTGGCGTACTGGCCTGCGTGGTCGCCAGCCCCTGCATCGCGCCGTTCATGGGCCCGGCACTGGCCTACGCCTTCACCGCACCGCCGGCCTTGGCGATGTTGGTGTTCCTGGCACTGGGACTGGGACTGGCACTGCCGTTCCTGCTGATCGGCTTTGTGCCGGCACTGGCAGAGCGTTTGCCCAAGCCGGGCGCGTGGATGGAAACCTTCAAGCACGTGATGGCCTTCCCGATGTACCTCACCGCCATCTGGCTGCTGTGGGTGCTGGGCAAGCAGCGCGGCATTGATGCGATGGGCCTGATGCTGATCGGCCTGACCCTGTTGGCATTGGGTCTGTGGTGGTTTGAACGCAGCCGCTGGCATAGCCGCAAGATCGGCATGGTGCTGGGCGCGGTGATCGCGCTGCTGGCCTTGGTACCGGTGTGGGGCGTAACCCGTCTACCGCCACCGGGCGCTGCCGTCGCCAGCGCAGGCACGGTGGCGTATTCGCCGCAGATGCTGGACCGCCTGCGCGCTGACAACCGCGTGGTGTTCGTCAACATGACTGCCGACTGGTGTGTCACCTGCAAGGCCAACGAACGCAATGTGCTGGACCGCGACAAATTCCGCGACACCTTGAAGCGGGTCAACGCGGTGTACATGCGCGGTGACTGGACCAATGTGGATCCGCAGATCAGTGCTTTCCTCGACCAGCACAAAGCGGTCGGTGTGCCGCTGTACGTGGTCTACGGCCCGGGTGCGCCGCCGCGCGTGCTGCCGACCGTACTGACCCAGGCGACCGCCGAAGAAGCGCTGCTGCGCGCGGCGCGCTGATGCGCCGTGCCGTTTGGTGGGTAGCAGGTATCGCAGCAGCGGCCGGGCTGTCGGCCGGTGCATGGCTGAGCCGCCCGGCCACACCGCCTCTGCCTTCGATGAGCACGCCCTCTGCGCCGCTGAAATCAGCGACACCGGTACAGGGCGTGCGTATTGGTGAGTTGTTGCCTTCGTTCACCCTGCCCGACCTGGACGGCATGCCGGTTCAGTTCCCGGATCGCTTCAAGGGCAAGCCGCTGTTGATCAACGTGTGGGCGAGCTGGTGTGCACCCTGCATTGAAGAGATGCCTGAACTGGCGCGCTTTGCCGCGCGTCATGCGGACACCGGACCGCAGGTGGTTGGGCTGGCGCTGGACACTCCTGACGCGGTGCTCGATTTCCTCGGCAATGTGCCGGTGTACTACCCCATCGTCATCGAGACGCCGGGGCCGAATGATGCCAGCGTCAAACTTGGCAATTCGCAGGGGCTGCTGCCTTACAGCGTGTTGATCGATGCGCAAGGGCGCGTGCTCAAGCAGAAGCTTGGGCCGTTCAAGGTTGGTGAGATTGATGCGTGGGTTGCGGGTGTGGAGCCTGCTGCTACGCAGTGACACTGCAAGCTTTGGATTGATGGCTACGCTTGGGTTGATCACACGAGTAAGCGCGCCGCCCTCGGGGTTTAGTCTGCGCCAATAGCCAGGAGCTCCCGGCTTTGCCCCCAACTTCCATAAGGTGCTTTGCGCCTTACCCTCTCCCCAACCCCTCTCCCGGTGGGAGAGGGGCTTTAGAAGCTCTGGATCACCAGAACACCGCGTACAGCGCGATCAGAATCGCGATCACCGCCACCGAGCCGACGTTGAACACACCGCCCGTGCGGTAATCGACGTCGCGGGTATTGATGATGTCTTTCTCCGGCGCCGCGGGCGTCAACAACGAAACCCCCACCGCCAATGCCAAGGCCAGCAGGAACACCAGACCGACGCGATCAATGAACGGCAACGCCGGCCAAGCCAGCTTCAACACGATCGACAACACGAACGAACCAATCGCCGCCGACAGTGCACCAGCCTCATTGGCACGCTTCCAGAACAGGCCCAGCATGAAGATCACCACGATGCCCGGGGTGAAGAAACCGGTGTATTCCTGGATGTACTGGAAGGCCTGGTCGAAGCTGCCAAGCAAGGGCTTGGCGGTGAGAATACCCAGCACCACAGCCACCACCGCCGCGATACGACCCACACGCACCAGCGTGGTCTGATCCGCTTCGGGATTGCGCTTGGCGTAGAAATCCAAGGTGAAGATGGTCGCCACTGAATTGATCTTCGATGCCAGCGAGGCAACGATGGCTGCCACCAGCGCGGCAAACACCAGGCCCAGCACACCGGTCGGCAGCATCCGCATCATCGTCGGGTAGGCCTGGTCGGGCTTGTCCAGATTCGGCGCCAGCATCACTGCCGCGATGCCCGGCAACACAACTATCACCGGCATCAGCAGCTTGAGAAAAGCAGCAAACAACACGCCCTTCTGTGCCTCGCCGATGCTTTTTGCCGCCAACGCACGCTGGATGATGTACTGGTTGAAGCCCCAGTAGCTGATGTTCATGATCCACAGCCCGCCAAGCAGCACGCTCAGGCCCGGCAGATCCTTGTAGAAGGGGTTGTCTTTGCTGAGGATCATTTCAAAATGATCCGGCTGCGCCTGCCACAGCTTGTTGAAACCGGCGACGATGCCAGCGCCATCACCAAGCTGGTTCAAAGTCAGCCCGGTGACGAATAGACCGCCCAGCACCAGCAAGGTCACCTGCACGATGTCGGTCAGTGCCACTGCCTTCAGTCCGCCGTACAACTGGTACAGCAGCGCGAACACGCCGATCAACACCACCGCGGTCATCTGCTCCATGCCGGTGACCTGGTTCACCGCTACTGCGCCCAACCACAGTATCGAAGTGACGTTGACGAACACGTACAGGCCCAGCCAGAACACCGCCATCACCGTGCGGATGCGCGCGCCGTAACGCTGCTCCAGGAACTGCGGCATGGTGTAGATGCCGTTACGCAGGAACACCGGCAGGAACCACTTGCCGACGATCAACAAGGTCAGTGCGGCCATCCACTCATACGACGCCACCGCCAGACCGATCGCATAGCCCGAACCGGACATGCCGATGATCTGCTCGGCAGAAATATTCGCTGCAATCAACGAGGCGCCAATCGCCCACCACGGCAATGACTTGCTGGCCAGGAAGTAGTCCTTGGCGTCCTTGCTGTGCCCGGCTTTTTCCCGCGACACCCACTGCGCCAGAATGAAGATACCGGCCAGATAGACCAATACGATTGCGATATCCAACGTGCCCAAACCCATTCCATTACTCCCTGTTGTGCACCGACCGGGCCGTCATCCCTGCGCCCTTTCGCTACCGACCCCAACGGGCCAAATCATCAGGTGCGCCGGCACCCTCCCGTACCGGCGCATTCGCTGTCTCAGCGTGTTGCGCAGTCTACGTTTACCTCGGCCTCACCGGCAGCACCAAGAGCGATGCGTGATACCGAAATATCCGTAGCGGCAGCGGTTTCCAACTCGGTTGTACGTTGGATTTTTGACAGATCCGCACCTGCGGCGGCGAAACATTTGAGTGGCACGCCAACACTTACCCACTTGCCAGCCGGAATGGCCGACAAGCTGGATTGCAGGTCGACCTTGGCCGCGCAACCCGCACCGCAGCCCACGCCCACCGTCAACGGCGCCGATACCGCGCTGTCACGGCGCAAGGTGAGTTGCAGCTGCACGTCACCATTGCTCTCGCGGGTGACGTCGATCGGCGTGGCTGCAATCAAGGCGAACTTTGCCAGCGCCGTGCCCGACCACTGCAGGCGGCGTGCGTCTTCCTGCGCCTTATGATCGACCGCGGTCATCTTCAAGCTGCCGTCGGCCAGCACGGTTGGCACGGTGGTAGCCGGCATGTCCGGCTGCGATGCACTGGACAGCTGCAGCGAAAGACCCAGCGACGGGCGGCCCTTGGCGAAGTACACGCCACTGCCGGCCTGCTCACCGGTTACCTCGGAGTCCTCCGGCAATGCCGCCACATCGCCCTTGTCGGCATAGCTCAGGCCATGGCCGAATTTGTACAGCGGGTTGTGGCCCGGCTTGTTGACCGCCGAGTCGATCGCGGTGCGCGGCCAGGAGAAGCTGAGCTTGCCCTTGAAGTCGTGGTTGACGCTGCCATCAGCCTTGCGCAGCAGCACATCGGCGATACCCGCGCCTTCCGAACCCGGCAACCAGGCAGCGACGAAGGCGTCGGAGGCATTGATCTCGCGGTTCATCCATAACGGACGACCGCTGATGAACACCGCCACCACCGGAATGCCTTCGTTCTTCAGCCGCTTGAGCAGTTCCAGGTCGGCATCGTTGCCAGGCTTGTACAGCAGGTTGGGGATGTCACCCTGGAATTCGGCATAAGGCTCTTCGCCGAACACCACCACCGCGACATCCGGCTTGGCCTTGTACTTGCCATCGACCGCCAGCTCGGCGCTGCCACCAGCAGCACTGACTTCACGCTGCAGGCCTTCCCAGATGGTGTCGGCACTGGGGAAGTCGGCACGTGTCGTGCCGGTGCCCTGCCAGTTCAAGGTCCAGCCGCCGGCCTGCTTGCCGATGTTGTCGGCGCCATCACCGGCCACCAGCACCTTCTGGTCGGCGCGCAGCGGCAGGATGCCGTTGTTGTTCTTCAGCAACACCAGCGATTCGCGCACGGCCTGACGGGCGACCGCACGGTGCTCGGCTGCACCCAGCAATTCAAACTTGCCGCCCAACGCACGCGCCGAAGGCTTGGGTGCATCGAACAGGTTCATGCGGAACTTCACCCGCAGCACGCGACGCACGGCATCATCCAGGCGCTCGGTCGAGAGCTTGCCCGACTTCACCGCCGCAACGGTGGACTCGTACATGCCCTTCCAGCTGTCGGTGGCCATCGCCATGTCCAGGCCGGCGTCGTAGGTGGCCGGGCAATCGGTGGTGCTGCATCCGGGAATCTGGCCGTGGCCATTCCAGTCGCCGACCACGAAGCCGCCGTAGTTCATGCGGCCCTTCAGTACGTCGGTCAGCAGCGGCTTGTGGCCGTGCATCTTGACCCCGTGGAAGCTGTTGAACGAAGCCATCACCGACTGTGCACCGGCCTTGATGGCGGTGACGTAACCGGCGCTGTGGACATCACGCAGCTCAGCCTCGCTGACCGCGGTATCGCCCTGGTCCTTGCCATCGGTGGTGCCGCCATCGCCGACGAAATGCTTGACCGACACCATCACGTGCTTGTCGTCGAGGAAGTCCGGCGCGCCGACCTTGCCCTGCAGGCCTTCGACCATCGCTGCGGCGAATTCAGCCACCAGCTGCGGGTTCTCCGAATAGCCTTCATAGGCGCGGCCCCAGCGCACGTCCTGCGGCACCGCCACGGTCGGCGCGAACGCCCACTCCATGCCGGTGGCGCGGGTTTCGGCGGCGGTGATCTGACCGATCCGGCGCTGCAGTTCAACGTTGCGGGTTGCACCCAGGCCAACGTTGTGCGGGAACAGCGTCGCGCCCACCACGTTGCTCTGGCCGTGCATCGCATCGATACCGAACAGGATCGGGATCGCCTTGCCGCCGGTCGTGGTATCCATCGATGCGGCCCAGAAATCATCGGCCACCTGCAGCCAATCCTTTGCCGGTGCGTTGTACTTGCCACCCGGGTCGGAGCTGCCACCAGCCAGAATCGATCCGAGCCGGTATTTGCGCACGTCTTCCGGAGTGATGCTGGCGAGGTCACCCTGCACCAGCTGGCCGACCTTCTCCTCCAGCGTCATCGTCGCCAGCAGATCGTTGACGCGCTTTTCCAGCGCCGGATCTTCCGCCAGCGGCCATTCCACCGCCGGCCACTGTTCCGGATGGATCGTGCCGTCGTATGCGGCATCGGCGGTGGCCGCCTGCGGTGCAGCCTTGTCGCCGCTGTTGCAGCCGGCCAGCACCGCGATACCCACTGCCAGCGCGCCAACCAGGGCAGCGCGGCGTGTCGAAAACGTCATCATCCTCAACCCTCCATCTGCTCGAGCGAACGACCCTTGGTCTCACGCACGAACTTGATAACAAAGAACACCGAGATCACCGCCGACACCAGGTAGATGCTGTACGTCGATGCCAGACCAATGCCGGCCAGCAGCATCGGGAAGGTCACCGTGACGATGAAGTTCGCCGTCCACTGCGCCGCACCGGCAACCGCCAGCGCCGAACCGCGGATCTGGTTGGGGAACATCTCGCCCAGCATCACCCACATCACCGGGCCCCAGGACACGTTGAACAACACCACGTAGGCATTGGCCGCGACCAGCGCCAAGGTGCCCATGTGACCGGGCAGCTGCAGGTGGCCTTCCACCATCGAACCGCTGGCGAAGGCGTAGACCACCAGCGCCAGCGATACCGCCATGCCACTGGAGCCGATCCACAGCAGCGGCTTGCGACCAATCTTGTCGATCAGCAGCACGGTGACGATGCAGGCACCGATGCTGAGCGCACCGGACAGCACATTGATCAGCAGCGCATCGCTCTCGGAGAAGCCCACCGCCTGCCACAGCACCGCGCCGTAATAGAACACCACGTTGATGCCGACCAGCTGCTGGAACACCGCCAGACCAATGCCCACCCAGACGATTGGGCGGATCTTGCGGGTGGCCTTGTCGATCAGGTCCGACAACTGCGGACGGTGGTGGTCCTGCGACAACGACGCGTCGATCTCGCCCAGCGTGAGCTGCGCCTGCTCGGCACCGAACAGGCGGGTCAGCACAGCCAGTGCTTCATCCTTGCGGCGCTTGACCACCAGGAAGCGCGGGCTTTCCGGGATGAACAACAACAGCAGCAGGAACAGCGCCGACGGAATCGCCTGCATCCAGAACATCCAACGCCACGCCGCCTGACCGGCCCACAGCGGCTCGGTAGAAGCACCGGCGGCCTTGGCCAGCAGGTAGTTGCTGAGGAAGGCAATGAACAGGCCGGAGATGATCGCGATCTGCTGCACCGTGGCCAGCCGCCCGCGATAACGTGCCGGTGCCACTTCGGCGATATAGGCCGGCGACATCACGCTGGCCGCACCCACCGCGAAGCCACCGACCACGCGCGCGGCGATGAACACCAGCGAGCTATGCGCCGCGCCTGCACCGAGTGCCGACAGCAGGAACAACACCGCCGAGATGATCAACACCGAGCGCCGACCCAGCCGGTCAGCCAGGCGACCGGCGAAGAACGCGCCGATCGCACAGCCCAGCAGCATCGAGGCCACTTCAAAGCCCAACTGCGCCTCGGTGGAACCAAAGGCCTGCTTCAGGCCATCGACGGTGCCGTTGATCACGCCACTGTCGAAGCCGAACAGGAACCCACCTATCGTCGCCACCACGCTGATCAATACGATCAGCGCGGTGTTTTCCTTGTTTGCTGCTGACTGCCCCATCCCCTCACCCTCTCTGTCTGGTTATGTCGTCGGCCTGGTGCTCAGCGCAGCAGGTATTGGTTGAGCAGGTTCTCGTAGCGCTCCTGCTTGCCGCTGGCCTGCACCGGTTCGCCGTTGCTGGCTGCAAGCTTGGCCAGATCGGCCAGGCCAAGTTTGCCGTTGGCGAAGTCCTTGCCCGCGCCGGCATCGAAGCTGGCGTAACGCTGCGTGCGCCACTGTTCCCACGGCGAGTCGTTGAGCAGGCCGTGGGCCACTTCCAGACCGCGTGCGAACGCATCCATGCCACCGATGTGGGCAATGAACAGGTCTTCCATGTCGGTGGATTCGCGGCGCGGCTTGGCATCGAAGTTCAGGCCGCCGACCAGGCCGCCCTGGCGCAGCACCACCAGCATCGCGCCGACGGTGTCGTACAGGTCGGTCGGGAACTGGTCGGTGTCCCAGCCGTTCTGCGCGTTGCCACGGTTGGCATCGATGCTGCCGAGCAGGCCGTGATCGGAGGCAACCTGCAGGTCGTGCTCGAAGGTGTGGCCGGACAGCGTGGCGTGGTTGGCCTCGATGTTGAGCATGAAGTCGTCCTGCAGGCCATTGGCCTTGAGGAAGCCGGCGACGGTTGCCGAGTCGAAATCGTACTGGTGCTTCATCGGCTCCATTGGCTTGGGTTCGATGAAGAACTTGCCGGTGAAGCCGATGCTACGGCCGTAGTCGCGCGCGGCGCTGAGGAAGCGTGCGAAATGCTCGAGCTCGCGCTTCATGTTGGTGTTGTGCAGGCTGGCATAGCCTTCGCGGCCACCCCAGAACACGAAGTGCTCGCCGCCCAATTCAACCGTGGCTTCCAGCGCGGCCTTGACCTGCACTGCGGCGCGGCTGACCACGTTGAAATCCGGGTTGGTCGCCGCGCCGTTCATGTAACGCGGGTGCGAGAACAGGTTGGCGGTGCCCCACAGCAGCTTGGTGCCGGTGGCCTGCTGGCGTTGCTTGGCCAGCGACACCACGTGCTTGAGATTCTTTTCGTAGGTGCCGATGTCATCGGCGTCCGGCGCCATGTCGACGTCATGGAAGCAGTAGTACGGCACACCGAGCTTGGTGAAGAACTCGAACGCCGCATCGACCTTGGCCTCGGCGGTGGCCATGGCATCGCCCTTCTCCCACGGGAAGCGGCGCGTGCCCGGGCCGAACGGATCTGCACCGGCGTTGCAGAAGGTGTGCCAGTAGCAGGCAGCGAAGCGCAGGTGCTCGCGCATGCTCTTGCCACCGACCAGCTTGTCCGCGTCATAGACCTTGAACGCCAAGGGGTTGTCCGAGTCGCGACCCTCGAACGGGATCTGGCCGATGCCGGGGAAATACTCGGTGGCGCCGATGAAGGGCTGCTTGCTCATGGTGCGAATTCCTGTGTCGACAAACTACGGGGAAAGAATCAACCGCGGTACAGCGGCATGACGGCGTGCAGGTGCTGCAGGTAGCGCTGGTAGGCCAGCGCATAGGCCGCGCTGCGCGCGCCGTCAGGCGTGGCAGTGGCTGCGGCATCGGGGGTTACATGGGTGGCCACCAGTGCGGCCAGAGATGCGTCGTTGCCGGCGCTGCGCTGCAATGCCCACAGCGCCTGCAGGGCAGCACCGAATGCCGCGCCTTCGGACTGCTGCGGCACTTCCACCGGCAGGCCGAACACATCGGCGACCATCTGCCGCCAGGCAGCGCTGTTGCTGCCGCCACCGGTCAGCACGATGCGGTCGAAGCGCATGCCGGCACCGACGAAGGCATCAAAGCCGTACTTCAGTGCATAGGTCGCCCCCTCCATTGCCGCGCGGTAGAAGTGCGAGGGGTTCATGGTGGTGGCGTCCAGACCAGCCAGCACACCCTTGCCCAGCGGCAGGTCGGGGGTGCGCTCGCCATTGAGGAAGGGCAGCATCACCAGCCCATCGGCGCCCGGCGTGGTCGCATTGATATGCGCATCGCCATCGCGGCTGCTGAAGCCGAACATGCGCGCCACCTGCTCGGTGACCACGGTGCAATTCATCGTGCAGATCAGCGGCAACCAACCGCCGCTGGATGAGCAGAACGCCGCCCATGCGCCACCGGCATCCACCACCGGCACATCGGAACTGGCAAACAGCGTGCCCGACGTGCCCAGGCTCATCGCCAGCTTGCCCGGTGCAACGCAGCCGGTGCCGATCGCGGCCATCATGTTGTCACCGCCGCCCGCGCCAACCTTCACCGTGGCGGGCAAACCCAGGCGTGCTGCAGCCCCGGGCGCGATGTCGAACAGCGCATCTGCGTCCACCAGCGGTGGCAGGCAGGCAGCGAGATCGCGGTTGGCGTCGGTCGCCTTCAGCAGTTCCGGCGACCACTGGCGCGTGCGTACATCCAGCCAACCGGTGCCCGAGGCATCGCCGTGCTCGCAGTAGTACTGGCCGGTCAGCACGAAGTTCAGGTAGTCGTGCGGCAGCAGGATATGCGCCAGCTTTGCGTAGGCCTCCGGCCGGTGTTTGGCCGTCCACGGCAGCTTGGAGGCGGTGTAGCCGGCAAGGATGGGATTGCCGGTCAGCTCGATGCAGCGCTGCGCGCCGCCGGCCGCGTCCATGATCTGCGCGCATTCGGCGCTGCTGCTGGTGTCGCACCACAGCTTGGCCGGGACCAGCACCTTGCCGTCCGCATCCAACGCGACGAAGCCATGCTGCTGGCCCGACACCGCCAGCGCCTGCACCTGCTGGCGCAGCTGCGGGTCGATGCTCGCGAAGCAATCCTCCATCGCCGCGACCCACGCTGCCGGGTCCTGCTCGCGGCTGCCGTCATCGGCACTGTGCAGCTGCAGTGCTGCGCTGGCCGTGGCCAGCAACTGCCGTTGCGCGGCGTCGTAGACCACGACTTTCAGGCTCTGCGTGCCCGCGTCGATACCGGCGACGATGCTCATGCCGTGCACCAATGGGAAGCGAGGTGACTCATGCAAGACTCCATTGACCGTCGTGCAGCTGCGCGGTGATGCGCTGGCCGGCACGCAGGTCCAGTTTCAGTTCGTGGGTTTGGTAAACGAGGTTGAAGGCGCCGCCGCGTTCGGCCAGCAGGCTAACGTGCTGCAGACGGCCTGCGCTCCACTGCAGGTCGAGCACGCCGGCATTGCGCACACGCACGCCGTGCAGGCTTCCCTGCGCCAGTTCGGCCGGCAGCGCAGGCAGCAGGAACACCGCCCCGCCCCAGCTCTGCACCAGCATCTCGACGATGCCGGCGGCGCCACCGAAATTGCCGTCGATCTGGAACGGCGGATGTGCGTCGAACAGGTTCGGATAGCTGCGCTGCGGTGCCAGCAACAGGCGCAGGATCTGCAGGCAACGCTGGCCTTCGCCCAGCCGCGCCCACAGGTTCAGGCGCCAGGCGATGCCCCACCCGGTCGCTTCGTCACCGCGCAGTTCCAGGGTGCGGCGTGCGGCGGCGCTGAGCTCGGGGGTGTCGCGGCGGTTGATCTGGCTGGACGGGTGCAGGCCGTACAGATGCGAGACGTGCCGATGCTGCAGTTCCGGCGCCTGCATGTCCCAATCCTGCTGCCATTCCATCAGCTGGCCGGCGCGACCGACCCGGCTCGGCGGCAGCTGCGCACGCAGCGTGTCCAGTTGTGCGGCGAAGGCGTGATCGGTATCGAGCAGGCGCGCGGCTTCGATGCATTGGCCGAACAGGTCGCGTAGCAGCTGCGCATCCATGGTCGGCCCGGCGCAGATCGCCGCGCCGTGCGGATGCTGGTTCTCCGGCGAGATCGACGGCACCGTGACCTGGTGGCCGGTGTTCGGATCGCGCTGCAGGCTGTTGACGAAGAACAGTGCCGCGCCCTTGAACAGCGGCCAGACCTGGCGCAGGTAAGCCGGGTCGCGGCCATAGTCCCAGCGGTCCCACAGCTGCTGCAGCAGCCATGCGCCGCCGGTCGGCCACAGTGCCCACTGCGCGCCATCGGGCGGCGTGCTGACGCGCCACAGGTCGGTGTTGTTGTGCACCACCCAGCCATCGACGCCGTACATCTGCTGCGCGGTGAGCGCGCCGCTGCGGGCCAGTTCGCCGATCATCCGCTGCAAGGGCTCCACGCATTCGGGCAAGGCCGCCGCTTCGGCCGGCCAGTAGTTCATCTGCGTGTTGATGTTGAGCGTGTACTTGCTCTCCCACGGCGGGTCCATCAGATCGTTCCAGATGCCCTGCAGGTTGGCCGGCTGGGTGCCGGGACGCGAGCTGCAGATCAACAGGTAACGGGCATAGGCGTGGTACAGCGCGACCAGTGCCGGATCATCACCGCTGGCAAAGGCCGCGATGCGTTCGTCGGTAGGCTTGTCGGCGGCAACAGTGCGGCCCAGGTCCAGGAGCATGCGCCGGTACAGGCGCTGGTGTTCGACTAGGTGATCGGCGCGCAGCTGCGCGGCGTTTCTGCCTGCGGCCTTGGACAACTGTGCGGCGGTGATCGCTTCCGGATCGCCGCCGACGTCATCGAAGGCGCGGTAGCTGGTGGCGGCGACCAGTCGCAGTTCCAGCTCACGCACGCCGTCGAAGGCGATGTGATCGGTGTTGATGCGCAGCTTGCCGCCAACGTGGCGTACCTGCACACGGAACGCAAAACGCAGCTTGCCGGGCACACCGTCGCGCGACACGTTGTGGCCGCTGACCAGCCAACCATCGTCGGTGGCGCTCGTGCTGGTGGCGTGCTCGTTGGCGGTGCGGATGAAGCCGCCCATCGGTTCGCCATCTTCCACGGTGTAACGCAGCACCAGGCATTGATCGACCGGCGAGATGAACACCTCACGGCGGTGCAGGCCGGCACCGGCGCGGAACGTGGTGCGGGCAATGGCCGCATCCAAGTCCAGCTCACGGCGGTAATCGCTGATGCCTTCCAGGCGATGGAATTCCAGCCACAGGTTGCCCAGCGGCTGGTACGGCATCTGTTTGACCGGCCGCGAGATCAGCGTCTCGTTGGCCAGTGCTTCTGCGGCGGCATAGTCACCGGCGAAGACCAGCTCACGCACGCGCTGCACGCTGTCGCGCGCACGCGGGTTGACCGCGCTGTACGGGCCACCGGCGTAAAGCGTGTCTTCATTGAGTTGCAGGCGCTCGTTGGCGACGCCACCGAACACCATCGCGCCAAGCCGGCCATTGCCCAGCGGCAAGGCCTCCACCCAGCTGCGCGCCGGCTGCCGGTACCACAGCAGGTCGGCGACCGATGCCGCGACTTCCGGCGTCGCGGCCTGCAGCATGCCGGCCAGCGGCAGGTTGCCGACGGCCAGCGCAGCCGCCGCGCCCTTGAACAGCGCACGGCGGCCGGGCTGTGCCAGCCCGGCGCTTTCAGTGGTCATCCCGACGACCGGGGCAGGACCGTTTGCAGCGTTCATTCCGGCCCTCCCAGACTCAAATGTCCACCGGTTTCCATAATGCCGAACTCGGCTGCCGCTGTCAGCGGGCAGCCGGACGGGTGATGGCCTGCGCCTTGCCGTCGTAACGCAGCACCACGTCGGCCTTGGGCTCCAGCGTGCCGATGCCGTCACGCGGGCCATCGACCCAGCGCACGCGCAGCTCGCGCTTGTCCTGCATGCCCGGGTAACTGCCCTCGCGCGCACCGATGCTCAGCACGCCCTTGGCCTGGTCCCACTGCAGCGCGATGCGGCTGGACTGGCCACGCTCGTAGCCATAGTTGCGGCCGTTGTCCTCGTACAGCGAGAAGCTGCCGTCGGCGCCGGTATAGACCTCGATGGTGACCGCTGCGTTGGGCTGCTCATCCACGTATTGCTGGACCACGGTGCGCGGGACGATGGAGCCGGCACGCACGAACAGCGGGCTGCGCTCCAGCGGTGCGGCAGCGGTGATGGTCTGGCCACCGGCATGACGCTCGCCGGTGTTGAAGTCGATCCAGCTGGTGCCGGCCGGCAGGTAGACCTGGCGGCTGGTGGCCTTGAACTCGGTCACCGGCGCGACCAGGAAGGCCGGGCCGAACAGGTACTGGTCGGCGATGTCACGCACCTTGGGGTCGGCCGGGAAGTCCATCGCCATCGCGCGCAGGATGGTGCCGTCCTTCTGCCAGGTATCACCGGCCAAGGTGTAGATGTAGGGCAGCAGCGTGTAACGCAGCTTCAGGTAGTGGACGAAGCTGTTGTAGTGCGCCGAGCCTTCCGGGGCGATTTCCCAGATCTCGCGGTACGGGAACTGGCCGTGCAGGCGGAACACCGGCACGAAGGCGCCGTACTGGAACCAGCGCAGGCTCATCTCGCGCCACTCCGGCAGGTGCGCCGGGTCCTTGTCGATGAAGCGCTGCTCCGGCGAGAAGCCACCGATGTCGAAGCTGACGTTCGGCGCACCGGCCATCGAGGCATTGACCAGGCCGGAGATCTGCTCACGCATGTCGTCCCAGCGCGGCACGATGTCGCCGCTCCAGAACGCCGCACCGGCGCGCTGCTGGCCGGCGAAGTAAGCACGCGAGAGGATGAACACGCGCTTGTCCGGATCGACCTCGCGCGAGCCTTCGTACACGCCTTCGGAATGCACCAGCGGATAGGAGTTGAAGTACTCCACCGAGGAACCGATCGCGGTCGGCGTGGTGCGCGCCTTGCGCTCACCGATGTCGATGTTGCTGTGCAGGTCCGGCTCGGAGGCATCCAGCCACCAGGCGTCGATGCCACGGCTGTTGAGCTTCTCGTTGACCTGACGCCAGAAGATGTCGCGGCCCTTCTGCGAGTACGGGTCGTAGAAGGAATTCAGGTAGCCCTTGCCGATCCAGTCCAGCTCACCAACTTCGACGTTGCGGTGATACATGGCACCGGCGGCGTCGAGTTCCTTGTAGTTGGCGGTGGTCGGGTAGAACTTCGGCCACACCGAAATCATGATCTGCGCGTTCTGGTCGTGCACGTGCTTGATCATGCCGGTCGGGTCCGGGAAGTTCTTGCTGTCGAAGTCGTGCGAACCCCAGGCGTCTTCCGGCCAGTACGACCAGTCGAGCACGATGGCGTCGATCGGCAGCTTGCGACGGCGGTATTCGTCCAGCGCACCGGTCAGCTCGTCCTGCGTCTTGTAGCGCTCGCGGCTCTGCCAGAAGCCATACGACCACTTCGGCAGCAGCACGGCCTTGCCGGTCAGTTCGCGGTAGCCGGCGATCAGTTCATCGGCATTGCTGCCGGCAACCACGTAGTAGTCGATCATCTGCCCGGCTTCAGACCAGATCGAAAGATCATTGGCTTCGGCGGCCGGCAGCGGGTCGCGATGCAGCAGCGCGATATAGGCCGGATCGATCGCGTCCCATTCCACCTTCACCTGGTGCTTCTGGCCCGGCTGCAGGTCCAGCGCGAACTCGTGGTGCCACGGGTTCCAGTTCTGCCGCCAGCGGTCGATCACCAGCTTGCCGTCGATGTAGACCTTGGCGTACTCGCTGTTGTACATCGAGAACGTGTGGCGCCCGCCCTGCTTGGCTTCGATGGCGCCTTCCCACACCACCTGGGTACGGCCGCCCTGGGCCTTGTTCCAGCCCTCGGCGGGCAGCGCCTTCAGGTCCTTGATGTACTGGTAGTTGATCTCGTTCTCGCGGCGCACCACACGCTGCTGGCCATCGAACGAATAGGTCGCGGTGAATGCACCCGGCTTGCCCTGCGCGTCATAGACAACCAGGTCTTCCTGCAGCGGTCGCAGGCCCTTGGGATCGCCGTAACGGGTGATCGAGTTGTTGTCCCAGAGGATGCCGTAGTTGCGGCTGGAGATCAGGTAGGGAATGGCGTTGTCGATATTGTGCTGGAGCAGTTCGACATCGCGACCCTTGAGGTTCATCCAGCCCTGTTGGTGCAGGCCGGTGCCGTACAGCGCTTCGCCTTCGACCGAATCGAAGCGCTGGCGCACGCTGTACATCGGCTTGCCTTCCACCTGCTCGGCGCTGAAATCACGCGTTGCGGCCGACTCAGCCAGCAGCGGCTTGCCGGCGGCATCGAAGAAGCTGACGCGGCCATCGGCCAATGCTACCTGCGCGGAGATACCCGCGGCCTTCAGGGTCACTGCGCTGGCATCCTGGCTGACCTCGAATACCGGCACCGGCGCACTGTTGGCCACGCGCATCAAGCTGGGGCTGCGCTGGAAATCACCGTCCACGTCCGCGCTGACGCGGATGATGTTCTGGTCCACCAACTGCAGGCGGACCTTGGCTGCCTTGGCATTGGCCGGTGCAACCACCACGCCATCGGCTTGCCGGTCCACGGTCTGTGCGGACGCCGCCAGTGGTGCCATCGCGGCGGCCACGGCCAGTGCCAATACGCTGCTGCGCAGACACGCAGATTTGTTCTTCGACATCATCATTCCCCTCCGCTGCGCCGCCCTGCGGCGGCGCCTTATGGTCAAGTGCTCAGTACGTCGCCAACTTCACCCGCAACAGCTGGGTGGCATCGGAGAAGTTGAGCCCGTAATCGGTTTGATCGCCGTTCCAACGACGGCGGAACTGCCATTGCCCATCGACGTAGGTGCCTTCGTCGACCGAGTGATAGATCTGCCGTGCGGCGACTGCCGGGTCGGCGGCCACCAGGCTGATGCGGGCATGCGCGCCGGTCAGCAGGAACTCATCGGGCCCCAACTGCACAACCAAGGCACGGCCGATTGGCTCCGCATTGCCCGGTGGCGTGCCCTGGAACCAGAACTGCGGCACGCCGTAGGTGATGACCGCATTCCACTTGTCGTCGATCTTCAGCGTCTGCGTGCCCTGCCCCGGCTCCTCGGCGGTGCCGTGCACCTTGCCCTCGAAGCTGGCCTTGGCGATAACCTCGGCCGCCGGCGTCAGCAGCCGGTAATTCAGCGCGAACGGCTCGAACGCGGCCGGGTTGATGTCCTTGGCACCGAGCGGGTAGTTGCTGTACTTCGAGTAATCGATCCCGAACGGTGACCAGCCTATGCCCTGATGACCCAAGGTCGAGAAGATGTAGCGGGCGTACTCGGCGCGGTTGCCGGTTTCGGCGACGAACAAGGGATTGTCGTCACGCGCGTAGCGGTCCAGCACGGTGGTGTACAGCGCGTAATCCGGCATGTAGATGTCCGGTGCCAACAGATCGATGTTCGGCGCCGCGGCCTTGTATACATCCAGTACGTTGTCGGTGGGACCACCGCTGGCATAGGAACCCGGCTGACCCGGATTGAACGGCCCACGCAGCGCGGCATTGACCAGCATCGGCAGGTTGTACTCGGCCTTGCCGGCCGCAGCGACCTGATCGATGAAATGGGCAATATGCCAGGCATGGAAGATCTCATCGGCATCACTGCCGAATACCTCGCGCCACGTCCCCGGCTGCTTGCCCAGCTTCTTCAGCAATGCTTCGGGCACGGCAGCGTCGAAATCCTTCTGCGCAAGTGGCGAGAAGTCACGCACGCTGCCATAGGTGCCCGGCTCGTTCTGCGGCTGCACCATGATCACGGTGTGCTGCGGGTCCTTGGCCTTGAGGTGACGCATCAGCTGCACGAAGGCCTTGCGGTCGGCTTCCAGGGTTGCCGGTGCATGCGGTGACAGCGAGTTGAGGGTGCGGCCGTCGGCGGTGATCACCCGCGGGAAGCGCTGGTTGTCCAGCTTCACCCATTCCGGCGCGTAGTTCGGACCGTTGTTCTTCCAGGTGGCGAACCACAGCAGGATCAGCCGCACTTTCTTTTCGCGGGCTTGCTCAAGCAGCGTGTCGACGAAGGAGAAGTCGAAGCTGCCCTCCTTGGCTTCCACCTGCTCCCAGGCCACCGGCACCATCACTGTATTCGGTTTAACCAGCTCGATCGCCGGCCAAACATCGTCCAACGCCTGCGGGTAGTTGCTGGAGTTGTTGACCTGCGCGCCGAGGATCAGGAACGGCTTGCCATCGACCAGCAAGGCATGACGACCATTTTCGGTGACAACCTTGGGCAGCTCGGTCGCGCTCGCTGGGCTTGCCGCCGCAGCCTTGGCGTCACCTGCCTGCGGCGCGGACGCGTCAGGGCTCGAACCACCGCAAGCCGCCAGCAACATGGCCATTGCGGCGGCAAACAAGCCGGCATTGATCGACGCGGGACGTTGGGAAGTCAGCTTCATGGTCGTTTCCTCTTGCTTCTTGCAGGGAACCCGGGCCGTCATGGCCCGGTACAGAAAAGCGGTGCCGTCATGGCCCGGTGCGGAAAGGTGACGCCGGCAAGCCGGTGGCACCCGTCAGATTCGCGGCCTGCGCGGTATCACTCCAGCCGTAACGTGCGGCCACCGGCGCTTTCACTGCATTGCTCTGCAGGATCACCCGGTTGCCATCGATGCGTGCCTGCGCGCGATGGAAATACCCATCTCTGCCTGCAACTTCAAAGCCCTTCAGTTCCCCGCCCGCGCCTGCCCGCAACGGCGCAGCGCCCGCGTCGAAGCGCAGCAC
This sequence comes from Stenotrophomonas sp. STEN030, assembly GCF_056759995.1. NCBI lineage: Bacteria > Pseudomonadati > Pseudomonadota > Gammaproteobacteria > Lysobacterales > Lysobacteraceae > Stenotrophomonas > Stenotrophomonas sp. STEN030. The sequence goes on from NZ_JBRREB010000017.1 coordinate 43,939, forward strand.
CACGCTGCTGCCCTGCACGTCATGGCCCACATAGCTCGGGCCGGATGCAACGATCGTGCTGTCGCCATAAACCAGCTTCCCTGCAGCCAGGGCCAGACGGTCGCCCACCGTGCGTTTGTTGCGCGGATGGATGTCGTGCACATCACCAACGTCGGTGATCACCACCTGCGCGGTTGCCGGCAGTGCCAGCGTCGCGCCCTGCGATTCACGCAGCAGGGCCCATGGGCTTTCGATTGCCACATCAGCGGCATCGCGCTTGTCCGCACCGGATGAGAACGGCGCCAGCTGCACCCACAGGAACGGCAGCGCAGGTGCCTTCCACTGCGCGCGCCATTGCGTGATCAATGCAGGGAACTGCTGCCGGTACTTCTGTGCCTGCGGCAAGGTGTTGGCGTTGGATTCGCCCTGGTACCAGAGCACGCCACGCACGCCGTAATCCTGCAGCGGATGGATCATCGCGTTGTACAGCAGGGTTGGATGCTGGTTCTTGTCATCGACCAGCGCGACCTGCGCGCTCTCGACGCGGAAGCTCCAGCCATCCAGCGCACGCGCAGCGGCGCCCTGCGGCTGCACGAACACTTCGCTGGCTTCGCCGTGGATGCCACCACCGCCACCGAAGTCCTGCACGCGCACCGCGACATGGTTGATCCCGGCGTGCAATGCGGACGCGGGCACGCTGTAGCGACGCGCCAGGTTGTACTGCAGCTTGGTTTCGCCGACCTGCTGGCCGTTGACCCAGGTGGTGTCGCTGTCGTCGATGCGGCCAACGCCCAGGGTCACGCCCTTGGCGGCTTCATCGGCACTGAGACGGAAGCTGGCACGGTACCAGGCAACGCCGTCCATGCCATTCCAGCCTTGGCTTTCCCACAGGCCGGGCACGCTGATAGTGGTCCACTGCGCCGCATCGACATCGGCCTCATGCCAGTGGCTGGCATCGGCCGGCAGCTGCGGCCAGCGCGCAAGGTTGGCGTGGGTAACCTGCAATGCCTTGGCATCGGCGTCGCGCAATGCAGCCGCCTGCGCGGCCAGCGCGGCGCCGTCCAGGCCCTGCGTTGCTGCGTCGGTCCATGCTTCGATGGTGCTGCCGCCCCAGGTGCTGTCGATGATGCCAACCGCAACACCGGTGCGCGCACGCAGCTGCTGTGCGAAGTAATACGCCACTGCCGAGAAGTCGCCGGCAGTGCGCGGGGTTGCCTGCCGCCAGTCGCCGCCATTGAGCTGCCACTGCGGTGCGCCGGCCCACGACTTGGGAATCTTGAAATGGCGGATCAGCGGATCATTGGCAGCTGCAATCGCCGCCTCGGCGCCATCGGTCTGGGCCAGTGGCCATTCCATGTTGGACTGGCCCGAGGCCAGCCACACTTCACCTACGTAGACGTCACGCAACTGCTTTTGCCCAGCCTTGTCGTCGATGCTCAGCACATACGGGCCGCCAGCGGGCAGCGCGGCCAACTGCGCGCGCCAGTTGCCGTCGGCGGCGGCCTTCACCGTCACCTGCCTGCCAGCAAAATCGATACGCACCTGTGCGCCTGGCGCAGCCTTGCCCCATACCGGCAAGGGCTGGTCACGCTGCAGCACCATGCCGTCGGCGAACACGCGCGGCAGCTCCACTGCCTGTGCACTGCTGGCAAGCGCTGCCAGGCCCATCACTGCGAACCACTGCTTCACTTCGATTCTCCGTACCAGATGCCACGGCCTTCGGTGCCGAAATAGACGCGGCCGGTAATACGCGTATCTCCGGTGACGTGACGGATCACGCCGCCAAAGCGCTGCGCGTCGTTGTCGATGCGGGTCCAGCGGCGGCCACCGTTGTCCGAGCGGTACAGGCCACGCTTGCCGGCCATCTCGCCGAATACGAACAGCACCGGCGTGTCACCATCCTTGAGCGGCTTGCCCAGCCCGACCGAGAACACGTTGTCCAGGCCTTCCACACGGCGCAACTTGCCCGGCGACCAGTGCAACAGGCCTCGCCAGCCGGCGGCAACCCAGGCCTCACCGGCCTGCCACGGATTCGGACGGATCTCGGCACGGAACCAATCACCCACCGCGCCAACACCGGCTTCGGCTTGGCGGAATTCCACGCCGCCGTCGCCACTGACATACAGCGCGCCACTGACCGGATCGAAGCCGTAGTACACGCCGGCCTCCAGCTTGTCCGCTTCCACCACCGCATTCTTCGGCAGGCCTTTCACCGCCTGCCAGCGGCCACCGAAATCGGCACTGAGCCAATGGCCACCATTGCGGGTCTGCCAGATCACCCGCTTGCCATCGGCGGCCAGGGTGATGCGGCCTGCACCTTCGCCATCGGGCGGCTCGTGCGCGAATGCCGTCCAGCTGCGCCCGCCATCCTTCGACCAGGCCGCGCGCACCGCGCCTTCAGGGCGGCCATGGAAATAGCCGGTACGCACCATCAGCTGCGGTGCCTGCCCGGCATAGGCAAGGCTTTCGGTATTGGAGAAGCGCACGCCGGCAAACCGCTGCTGTGGCGTGTCCAGATCGTCATGCACGAAGCCGTCGATGTCGCCCAGGCCACTGACCAGGTGCGCGCCCTGCGGCGGGCTGACCAGCGCCAGCGGAACGGTCTCCTCGAAGCCGGCCAAGGGGAAACGCCAGGTCAGGCGCTTGCCCTCGTCGAAGCTGCGCAGGTCGCGCGTATCCCAGATGCCGTAGCCGGTGACGAACTGCAGGTGACCGGGATCATGCGGATCGATTGCCAGCACGCCGATCCAATGCGGCCGCGCCTCCTCGGTCCACGGTGCATAGGAATGGTCGAAGTCGGCGCGGGTGGACAGCGCGGTCCAGCTGCGGCCGCCATCGACGCTGCGGAAGATGTCGTCATGCGGCGCGAAGCGGTTGAAGGTGCTGGCGACGATGCGCTGCGGGTCCTGCGGGTCCACCGCTACCGCGCCCCAGCCGAAGCCATCGCCCTGCAGGTCGCTGGACTGCGGCACCGGAGTGATGTCGGTCCATGCACCGTCGCGCGGATCAAAGCGCCACAGCGCACCGTTGTTCATGGTGTTGGGGCCGGGCTGGTCGCCATAGCTCAGCAACCAGCGGCCCAGGCTGTCACGCACCATGTGGTTGGGACGCAAGCCAGTGGGCTGGCCCGGCACTGCCTGCCAGCTGCTGCCGGCATCGTCGGAGCGGTACAGCGCGGTCTGCTGCGTCGAGACGCCGGCGTACACGGTGCGCGATGCACCGTCGCCGCCCTTGCTGCCCGGCTCGAAATTGATGAAGGCCACGCCGATGGCCTGCGCACCGCCCCAGCTCTGCGCGCTGGCTGCGGGGGATTTGGCGATTGCCGGGAACGACGTCAACTCGCTCCAGCTGACACCACCGTCGGCACTGCGCCACACGCCGTTGGCGCGGGTGCCGAACAGCAGTACCTTGCCATCGTTCGGGTCGACCGCCAGGCGCTCACCATTGGCACGTCCCAGCTCGTTGCCGCCCATCTTGAACGGCAGCTCGGTGCGCTGGAAGCTCTGCCCGCGGTCGTCCGAACGCAGGATCACGCCATTGCTGCCACGCTCGTGCAGATAGGTGCCCACAGCCATGTACAGGCGGTCGGGGTCGGCTGGATCGACAGCCATGCTTTCCACGCCGAAGCGCCCCTGGTCGCTGGCATCCATCCAGTCCAGCAAGGGTTGCCAGCGCTGCTGCACCGGCTCCCAGCGGTACGCGCCACCAATATCGGTGCGCGCGTACTGCAGCCCCTGTTGCTGCGGGTGGAAGACCAGCCCGGTGACGAAGCCGCCGCCGCCGATGGCGACGTTGTGCCACTGGTAGTCCGGCTCAGCGCCGGCCTGTGCGGCCGGCACGCAGAGCAGGGTTGGCAGCAGCAGTGCCGCTGCCGCCAACCATCGCCGCAGATATCCTGCGCTGGTGGTGGCCGCATGCCGCTGCCTGCCACCTGTGGTGAAGCGCCTGATACCTGCCATACCGCACCTCCATCTACACAAGCCGCGTTTACAGATCCAGGTTGGCCCGGATGCTCATGCCATAACGGCGATCATTGACGTACCAGCCATTCGGGCGGCTGCTGCTGCCGTAGTAGTCCGAGCGCACTTCATCGAGCAGGTTGGTGCCATCAAGTGTCAGCGACCAGATCTCGTTGAGGTTGATGCGCAGCGAAGCATCCAGCTGGCCGGTGGCGTCGTGGTACTGCGGCACATGGCCGGCATTCGGCGGACGCGTGGTGACCAGCCAGGTATCACGCCAGTTGTAGGCAGCGCGGAACGAGACGCGAGACTTTTCGTACATCAGCACCACGTTGTAGCTGTTCTTGGACAGCCCTTCCAACGGCAGGTAGGAGATCTCCACGCCATCGGTGCCTGCGGCATCCGGTGCCGGCGCTTTGCTGTCCACATACGTGTAGTTGGCTTCAAAGCCCAGGCCATCAAGCGCGCCTGGCAGGAAGGTGAAGAACTGGCGGTAGCCAAGTTCCAGACCCTTGATCTTGCCGTCCTTGCCGTTGGAGCGCGTCTGCAGCTGGAACTCACGCACGCACTCGGCGCTGACGCAGGCTCGGGTTTCCCCAGTGGTCGAACCCTCCAGCGGCACGTCGAAGTTGGCGTCGTAGTAATTGGCCGCGATGGTGTCGTAATAGTAGAAACCCTTCACCTTCTTGTAGAACGCGGTGCCGTACAGCATCGAGCCCTGGCCGAAGTACCATTCCAGCGAGGTATCCAACTGGTTGGAGTACATCGGCTTCAGGTAAGGATTGCCACGGCTGGCATAGGACACGCCGCCGGTATTGAAGTCGAAGAAGGTGTCGTTGAGGTAGACATAGGGGTCGAGCAGGTCGAAGTCCGGTCGCGACATCGCACGCGAGGCCGCAATGCGCCACTGCAGGCTGTCGGTCAGGAACATGCGGAAGTTCAGGCTCGGCAGAACGTCGGTATAGGAATGGGTGACGTCGATCTTCGACACGTCATTGGACGGCGAGTTCTGCTCCAGCTCGTAACCCTTGACCGAGGTTTCGGTACGCACCACGCGCACGCCGACGTTGGCATCCCAGGGGAAGCGTGCGTCGTCCTTGCCCAGGCGCAACATCGCATAGGCAGCGTAGGTGTTCTCGGTGTAATCACGGATGTCGGTGGTCGGGTTGTACGCAACCGGATCGTGGCCGAACATGCGTACGGTTTTTTCGTAGTCGGCGACCATCTGGTCGCAGGCCACATAACCGGTCGGCAGGCCGCTGTCGCCACGGAAGTGATCGCTGAACGGGAACAGGCGGTAACAGGCGTCCGGGTAGTCCTTGAACGGTGCTGCCGAGAAGCTACCCCAGGCATTGTCGGTGCCGGCCGGAGCGATCTTCTGCCAGTTCCAGCCCGAACTGCGGGTGATGGCCGAACGATCGGTGTAACGCACGCCCATACGCAGGTCGTTGAGCAGATCGCTGTCGAGGAAATCCCAGCGCAGGTCGGCGCGCCAGGAGAACTGGTCGGCGTCGTTGTTATCGCGCTTGTCCAGGTGCGAGTACCAGCCACCGTAGTTGCTGATGTCGCTCATATAGCCGTCGATCGGCTTGCCGGTGTCGCGGTCCAGCACGGTCACGGTCGGGTACTTGCCGGTCATGTCGACCTTCACCGGCGGCACGCCGTACAGATTGGCCCAGCCACGCCAGTCATCCGGATCCACCTGGCCGGCCAGCAGGTCCACCCAGTAGTTGACGCTTTCGGTGGTGGCATCGATGTACTGGAAGTCGGTGGAAAGGTGCAGGTTGTCATTGACCTGCCACTTTCCGCCCAATGCAAGATCGGTGGTGACCGAGTTGCGCCAGTCCATGCGCGAAGTGGTGGTCACCAGCGCATTGTTGAAGGTGCCGTACTCGAACTCGCCGTTGCCATCGAAGCCAAACGGGTCGTTGAAATTCTCATAGCCGGGAATGCTCGGTGAAACGAAACCCCAGCCCTTGTTGGACCCGTTCACCAGATCCTGGGTGTTGTTGTTGAGGTTGCCCACGCGCACGCTGTACTCGCGGTTGCGGAACTTGTAGTCCGAGCGCAGGCCGGTGGCGTACAGCTCGATATCGTCGTTGGGCTTCCACTGCAACGCAATGTACTGGCCGTCGCGCTCGCGGTCACCGAAGTGGCTGTACATGCCAACTTCACTGGGCACCACTACTTCCTTGCCTTCGTAGCCGGGCACATCGTCATAAGCAAGATAGCTGCCCATGTTGATGCGGTCTTCGCGGTACTGACCTTCCTGGTGGGCGATGTTGAACAGCACGCCGAACTCGCCGGCATTGGTGTTCCAGCGGTTGGAGAACAGGAACGAGGCCGAGGGCTGCACCGAATCGCGCAGGTCCCACTTGTTGACGGTGAAGCTGCCGGACAGCTTCATGCCTTCCTGATCGAATGGCATGCGCGTGCGCAGGTTGACCAAGCCACCGAGGCCGCCTTCGATCAACTCGGCGCTTGGGTTCTTGTAGACATCCACGCCACCCAGCAACTCGGCCGGCACGTCTTCCCAGCTCAGTGCACGGCCGCTGTTGGCGGTGAAGATGTCACGGCCATTGAGCTCGCTGCGCACCTGGGTGAGGCCGCGCACCATGATGTCGCTGCCTTCACCCTTGTTGCGGGTGATCTGCACGCCGCTGATGCGCTGCAGGGCTTCGGCGACGTTGTTGTCAGGCAGCTTGCCGATATCTTCGGCAACGATTGAATCGACGATCTGGTCGCTGGTTTCCTTGATCACCTGCGCCTTGGTCAGGCTGCCGCGGGTGCCGGTAACCTGGACCTTGTCGAGCTCGGTGGCTTTGGCGGGCGCTGCGTCCTGCGCCTGTGCAGCTGCCGACAGCAGTAGCGCAACACTCAGGGCAAGCACAGTGGGTTGCAGACCGGTACACGCACGGCGGCGCGCACTATTGGCCACCGTAAGGCGGCGCTGGAACGTTGACATGAGTGTTCCCTCCCAGGACACATGGCGACGATTTGATTTTTCCCAGCACCGACGTCATTGCGCCTTTGGTACCAGGTGAAGCAGATTGAAAACCGCGTACTAACGCACCCCGCATTGGCAAGGCACTCGACTAACCGCTCTTCACATCCTTCGTTGCCGATGGCTGCGCCTGCATCCCCTGTGCCTGCGACCACCGACCCTGATACCGATGGTCATTGACCACCACGGCGGCGAGCATAGGCGCGGGCATACATTCCCGACCAATGAAAAAATGCGCAGGATGTATATCGGAAGTGAATACCCCGATTCAGGCGACCGGTGGATACAAGCGCCGCGCGGTCAGCCGCAGCGCCTCAAGCACGCGCTCGGCGCCGGGAGAGAGCAGCTGGTCACGGCGGCGGATGATGCCGAAGAACTCCATGCGCACGTCCAGCGCGATCGGCAAGACCAGCATCTGCCCGGTCTGCAGGTAGGGCGCGACCGACTCGGCCGGCAGCGCCGTCAACATGTCGCTGTGCCGCAGCAGATGAATGGTGACCGGCAATGAGGTGGTCTCGACGATGTTCTGCGGCGGCACCAGACCGTGCTCCAGGAACACCGCGTCCAGCCGCGAGCGCAGCACGCTGCCATCTGGCGGCATGATCCAGCCGTACTCGACCAGATCGCCGTAACCGACCCGCTTGCGCGCGGCCAACGGGTGCCCGGCGCGGACGATCACCGAGTGCGGCTCATCCGCGAGCGGCTCAAACTCCAGCTCGCTGCTGCCCTCGGCACCCATGATGCGGCCGACCACGATGTCGAGCTGGCCATCCAACAGCTTGGCCACCAGTGGCCGGCTGTAGTCCATCTCGATCCGGATCAGGATGTCCGGGAAGTCGCGCTTGAGCGCGGCCACCGCCTGCGGCACCAGGTTGGTGCCGGGGTTGACCACGGTGCCGATCGCTGCCTGGCCGGTGCGTCCGCTGCGCAGCGCGGCGATCTCGTCCTGGGCGCGGCCAATCTCCGACAGCGCCGAGCGCGCGCGACGGATCAGCACCTGCCCGTACCAGGTCGGCTCGACCCCGCGCGCATGCCGCTCGAACAGCGGCACGCCCAGCAGGTCCTCCATTTCAGCCAGCAGCTTGGACGCCGCCGGCTGGGTCATATTGGCCGCCTCGGCCGCGCGCAGCACCGAGCGCTGCTCGTAGAGATGCAGCAACAGCAATAGATGCCGGGTCTTCAAACGGGTGGCATTGAACCAGCCGGTGGTGGGTTGAACCATGCGTGCCGATCCCCTCGACTGAGTAGCTATTCGCCCAGCGAATACATTACGACAAAAATTTCATTTGTCGCACATAGGTTCTCAGGCAAGGCTATGCCACGCTTCCGTCAGCAACGCTGCCGCCCCGTCGGGCCGGCGCGGCCAGTACCGACAGCAGGCTTCAGGGAGAAAGGGATGAAGGTTTCACGATCAGCCAGCGCCAGCAGCGCGGGCAGGTACTGCGTTTGCCAAGCGGGAGGCCAGCGATGAGTGGGCGCCTGACCGGCAAGGTGGCGGTGGTGACCGGTGCTGCCAGCGGCATTGGCGCGGCCATCGCGCGCCTGTTCGTCAACGAAGGCGCGCAGGTGGTCGGCATCGACCTTACATCCAGCGATGCCTACGACTTCGAATTGCTGCAGGGCGACATCACCGATGCCGCAGCGATGCGCGGTCTGGTCGAGGCCACACTCAACCGCCATGGACGCATCGATGTGCTGGTCAACAATGCCGGCGCCGATGTGTTCTCCGATCCACTGGCGCTGGACGATGCGCAATGGCAGCGCTGCTTCGCCTTGAACCTGGAGGGTGCCTGGCAGCTGTGCAAGGCCGTGCTGCCTGGCATGGTCGCGCAACAGGCCGGTGCCATCGTCAACATCGCCTCGGTGCATGGCCACAAAATCATCCCCGGTGCGTTCCCGTACCCGGTGGCCAAGCACGCATTGATCGGCATGACCCGCTCGCTCGGCATCGAATACGCCGCGCACGGCATCCGCGTGAACTCAATTTCGCCGGGCCTGATCCTGGTGCCGCGCATCGAGGCCTGGTTCGAGCGCGAGCCCGGTGCCCGTGAACGCCAGACCGCACTGCTGCCACCGCGCCGCATCGGCAGGCCGGAAGAAGTGGCGTATACCGCGCTGTTCCTGGCCAGCGACGAAGCGCGCTTCATCAACGCCACCGACATCCTGATCGATGGCGGCCGCTCACAGGTGTACCACGACTGACATGACTGCCCTGCCCTTCAAGCTGCCCCTGATCGCCATCCTGCGCGGCATCACGCCAAGCGAGGTGGACGCGCATGTCGATGCGCTGGTCGAGGAAGGTTTCGACGCGATCGAGATCCCCAGCAACTCGCCGGGCTGGGAGCAGAGCGTGCAGCGCAGCGTGCAGCGCCACGGCCAGCACGCCTGCATCGGCGCCGGCACGGTGGTGCTGCCCGAGCATATCGACGCGCTGCTGCATGCCGGCGGCCGGCTGATGGTCACGCCCAATACCGACCCGCAGCTGATCCAACGCGCCGTTGCCGAAGGACTGCTGGTGGCAGCCGGTTTTGCCACTGCCAGCGAAGCGTTCCTGGCACTGCGTGCAGGTGCGCAGATGCTGAAGTTGTTCCCCGCATCCATCCACGGCCCAGCACTGATACGCGCCCTGCGCAGCGTGCTGCCGCCTGTTCCCCTTTTCGCCGTCGGTGGCGTCTCCCCCAGCACCTTGGCCAGCTATCTTTCCGCTGGTTGTCAGGGTGCGGGCACCGGCGGTGACCTTTATCAACCCGGCCAACCAGTGCAGGCAACGCGCGACAACGCACGTGCCTTCCGCCAGGCCTATCTGGACTACTCGGCATGAAGATCGTGCGTCTGACCACCTACCAGGCTGCGCCGCGCTGGCTGTTCCTCAAGATCGAAACTGACGAAGGCATCACTGGCTGGGGCGAGCCGGTGATCGAAGGCCGTGCCGCCACCGTGGAAGCAGCCGTGCATGAGCTCGGCGACTACCTGATCGGCAAGGACCCGGCGCGCATCAACGACCTGTGGCAGGTGCTGTACCGCGGCGGCTTCTACCGCGGCGGCGCGATCCTGATGAGTGCCATCGCCGGCATCGACCAGGCGCTGTGGGATATCAAGGGCAAGGCGCTGGGCGTACCGGTCTATCAACTGCTCGGTGGCTTGGTGCGTGACCGCATGAAAACCTACCGCTGGGTTGGCGGTGACCGTCCGGCCGATATCGTCAACCAGATGCGGCACTACAAGTCACTGGGCTACGACACCTTCAAGTTCAACGGCACCGAAGAGCTGAAGCTGATTGACAGCCCCCGCGCCGTAGACACCGCCATCGAGAAAGTCGCAACCATCCGCGACGCACTCGGCAACAGCGTGGATTTCGGCATCGACTTCCATGGCCGGGTGAGTGCACCGATGGCAAGGGTGCTGCTGAAGGAACTGGCACCATACCGTCCGTTGTTCGTCGAGGAACCGGTACTGCCGGAACAGTGGGAGTACTACCGCCCGTTGTCGGAGACCAGCAGTATTCCGCTGGCGGCTGGCGAGCGTATGTACTCGCGCACCGAATTCAAACCGGTGCTGGCTGCCGGCGGCCTGGCCATTCTGCAGCCAGACCTGTCGCACGCCGGCGGCATCAGCGAGTGCCACAAGATCGCCGCCATGGCCGAGGCACATGACGTCGCCTTGGCACCACATTGCCCGCTTGGTCCGGTCGCACTGGCTGCCTGCCTACAACTCGATTTCGTCGCCCACAACGCCGTGCTGCAGGAACAGAGCATCGGCATTCATTACAACGAGGGCGCAGACCTGTTGGACTACGTCATCAACAAGGACGACTTCGCCTGCGATGCGCAAGGCTGCATTGCGGCGCTGCCTAAGCCGGGGCTGGGCGTGGAGATCGACGAAGCACGCCTGATCGAAGCCAACAAGACCCCCCCGCGCTGGCGCAACCCTTTGTGGCGCCACAGTGACGGCAGCGTCGCCGAATGGTGAGTGCACAAGTGTTGGAGCCAGCAGTGGCCGACGCACGGCTGCTGGTAGACAGCCGTTGTGAGCTGGGCGAAGGCATCCTCTGGTGTGACCGCCGCAATGTGCTGTACTGGACCGACATCCTCGCTGCGCGCCTGTGGCGTTACGATCCGGCAAGTACCCGCAGCCGATATTGGCAGCTGCATGAACCGCTGGGCTGTCTGGCATTGGCAAGCGACGGCCGCCTGCTGCTCGGCCTGGCCAACGGCTTGTATGTTGCCGACCCGGAAGCGCAGCTGCAGGACAGCGAGCTCGACTTGCAGCTGCTGAGCCTGGTGGAAGCCGACAATCGCAATACCCGCATCAATGATGGTCGCGCCGACCGCCACGGCAACTTCGTGTTCGGCACCAAGAGCGACTACGCCGACGGACGCCGCGGCGGCAGCTTTTACCAATGGAGCGCCAGCAAGGGCCTGCGTCTCTTGCCCTTGCCACCCGCCGCGATTCCAAATGCAATCTGCTTCAGCCCCGACGGTGAGCGCATCTACTTCTGCGACTCGCCACAAGCCAACATCATTACTGGTCGCTATGACCCGTACAGCGCACAGGTTGAAGAGCTGCAGGCGTTTGCCAGCATTAGTGAACCCGGCATCGAACCTGACGGCGCCGTGGTCGACGCCCAAGGCCGGGTCTGGAACGCACAGTGGGGCGCGGGCCGGGTTACCTGCTATTCCGCTGATGGCCGCATCGAGCAGGAGATCCACATCCCCACCCAACACGCCTCCTGCTGCGTGCTTGCCCCAGGCGCGCTGTACATCAGTAGCGCCCGCGTGGGTCTGGACGCGACCGCTTTGAGCGCGCAGCCAAGTGCGGGAGGCATTTTTGTCTGGGAGCACCCGCAATTGAAGGCAAGCGTAGACCGCGTGGAGTTGCCATGATCGCCGTGGACTGGGGTACCAGCAGCCTGCGCCTGTACCGCCTGGATGAGAACGGCCATGTCTGCGAGCGCCGCCGCAGCGAACGCGGCCTGCAGGCAAGCAGCGGACAGTTCGAAGCGGTGCTGGCAGAAGAGATTGCCGGTTGGGATGACCCGTTGTTGATCCTGTCCGGCATGGTCGGCAGCCGCAGCGGTTGGCAGGAGGTGCCCTACCTGCCCTGCCCCGCCGGCATCGACGACCTCGCCACTGCCTTGGTGCCGCTGCAGGCACCCGCCTTGGCTGGGCGCGCGCTATGGATAGTGCCAGGTGTAAGTGACACCGACAGCGACGCCGTACCCGATGTAATGCGCGGCGAAGAAACCCAGCTGGCCGCGTTGTTGGCAGTGCTGCCGCGTGGCAATCATGTTGTCTGCCTGCCCGGCACCCATAGCAAGTGGGTGTCGATCGCCGATGGCCAGATACGCCGCCTGACCACGGCGATGACGGGCGAGTTGTACGCGGTGCTGCGTAACCACAGCCTGCTGGGCAAGCTGATGCCCGAAGACGACAGCCGCTTCGACGCCTGGGCATTTGAAAGTGGACTCAAACGCAGCCGCCATAAGGGCGGACTTCTGCATCACCTTTTCGGCGTACGCACGCTGGGCCTGTTCAACCAGTTGGAAGGCAACGCCTTGCCTTCGTACCTGTCTGGCCTGCTGATCGGACACGAGATACTGTCTTCCGGCGTACTCGAGCACACACCGCGTCTGTCGCAGGTGCATTTGATTGGCAATGACCGCCTGCTGGCACTGTATGCCCAGGCGCTGATTTCCTGGGGCATCGGCGTGCAACGCCATCCGGAAGATCTGGCTGCGCGCGGCATGCATGCGCTGTGGCAGCGACGATTGGATTTGGTTGGTGTTTGAGCTGTAAAGGATTGGTTGGCGGAACTGAGCTGACCAGCTGGCTACGTAACCGCATGTAGCTTTTGTTTGCGCGTTCTTTCTCTACCAACCCTTCCCTTCCTCTACCAACCCTTCCTTTTCAAGGCTCTCATCAACCGAGCAGGGTCTGACGGAGGCCAAGCTGGCTGTGGCTGTGGCTGTGGCTGTGGCTGTGGCTGTGGCTTTAGCTTTGGCTTTGGCTGTGGCTGTTGCTTTGGCTGTTGCTTTGGCTTTGGCTGTTGCTTTGGCTTTGGCTGTTGCTTTGGCTTTGGCTGTTGCTTTGGCTTTGGCTGTTGCTTTGGCTTTGGCACCTGTCCCTTCTCCCGCAAGCGGGAGAAGGTGCCCCGAAGGGGCGGATGAGGGGGGCTCTTGGCTTTTGTAGGGTTCGTTGCACCCTACCCTCACCCCAACCCCTCTCCCGGTGGGAGAGGGGCTCCAAGCAGGGCCAACCGGCTTACTTCTTGAACAACAACACCAACACACTCGGCCGCAGCGCCAGCTTCATCATCTGCCGAAACTCTGCCGGCGTCAGACTGGTCTTGCACGGCAACATGCCGGCCACACCATCCATCACCAGCAGGCCGTCTTCAGCCTTCACGTCATTGATACGCACATCCAGCTTCATCGCAGGGGTGGCAACCTTCATAATCAGCCCTCCCAGTTGCCAAGGCCAACGACCTCACGACCCGCAGCACGCCCCGAGATCATCGCTTCGGTCAGGTACGAACCGTTCTGATAGAGGTCCGAGAACATCGACCCCATCTCACCGGCCTCGTACAAACGCGGGATGTGCTTTCCATCATGATCCAGCACCTCGGACTTGATGTTGCGGCGCGCGCCACCACCCGTGCACACGATCACCGGATCAACCCGCATGCCATAGAACGGCGCCTGCGCGATCGGGTACAGCGTCTCCGGGTTACGCCCGAAATCGGCATCATTCTTCGCTGCACAGGCCGCGTTGTATCGCTCCACTTCCGCACGCAGCTTGGCCGGGTCGCGGTTGATCTTCACCGCCAACTCTTCCAGCGTGTCGGCCTTCTGGATCCAGCCCTTCTCAACTTCCACCGAGTTGTCGTCAGACCACTTGTAGCCACGCACCACCGGGTTCCAACTCATCACTTCCACCACCAGCTTGTTGTACTGGCAGGTGATGGCATCAAAAATCATGTGCACCGGCTGCGCACGGTAGTGCGGGGTGTCCACCCAATGACCGTGCTTCTTCTCCTTGTAATGCGTGAGCTGCAGCTCGGCGGTTTCGTTGTAGAAGCGCTCGGTATTCGCATCCACCTCGATCCAACTGAAGCTCTGCCAGAAGAAATTGCGCAGGAAGCCGTTGACGAAGCCTTTCGGCTTGAAGCCCGGCCAGATACCGCCGGACTGTCCTTGGTTGCGCATATGCCACAGATCCGCACCGGCCTTCTGCAGGATTTTGATGCCGTCGCCGGTGTTGTGCGGCGTGCCCAGCGGTGCCGGGTTGGCAAGACCGAAGTAGTTGCGTTGCATGTCCAGGTTGGCTTCAAAACCACCGGTCGCCATCACCACACCCTTGTTGGCACGGATCGCCACGCGCTGACCGTTCTGCTCGACGATGACGCCGAACACTTCCAGCGTATCCGGGTCCTGCACCAGATCCTTCAACGGCGATTCGTATGCGATCTGGACACGCGGGCGCAGGCGGATGTTCTCGCGGAAAGCCAGATAGACGCCGGACGGGATAGGCAAGATGGTGGCGGTGCAATGCACGGCCTCACGCGCACCGAACTCCGGGAATTCCAGCACCGCATCGCGCTCGGAGAAGCCGGTGCCGTGGATGAACTGCGCACCAGCCTGGGCCGCACGCTCCTGGATCCACGGCTCCAGCGCTTCCATCGCCTCTGACCACGGCACCAGCATGTCTTCCGGGATCGGGTTGGCCACGCTCATCTTGCGCTGGTATTCGGCCAGTACCTTGGCGTTCTTGGTGATCAGCAATGACTGCCCGGCCACGCGGCTGTTGCCGCCGGTCTCAGCCTCATTGGCCTTTTCCAAGATGAGGATGGACAGATTGGGGTCCAGATCATGCGCCTCGATGGCGGCGCACATGGCCGCCAGGCCAAAGCCGGCGATGACGAGGTCGTACTGCTGATCCCACTGTTTGACGGCGTTGCGACTGGCCATGGTTCCCCTCCGGGAGATTGCGATCGGCCGACTATCGATGCCCTGCCCTACAACCGCCAACCAATTCGCGTACGATCCACAACCATTGGTTGTAACCGAATGTTGCCATGGATCTCCGCCAGCTCCGCTACTTCCTGTCCGTGGTCGAACACGGCAGCTTCACCCGTGCCGCCACCGCTACCGGGCGCAGCCAGCAGGCCCTGAGCAAGGGCATCCAGGCACTGGAGCAACAACTGGGCGCCCGCCTGTTCGAACGCGGCAGCCGCGAGGCCCGGCTCACCGACGTCGGCCGCCTGCTGATGGAACACGCCCAGCCCGCCCACGACGCCGTGCGCCGCTTCGAGGACCGCCTGCAGGAGCTGCAGACCGGTGCCGAAGGGCAAGTACGCATCGGTACCGGCCCCAGTACCGCCGGCTCGCTGGTCGCACCGGCGGTATTGGCGCTGCGCCGGCATTGGCCGAAGATCGGCATCCACGTCAGCAGCGGCATCCTGCCCGAACTGCTGCCCAATCTGCTGGCGCGCGAGCTGGACGCGGTAGTCACCCTGCACACCTTTGGTGACGGCGACCCCGACCCGCGCATAAAAAGCGAAGTGCTGATGCATGACGAATACCGCGTGCTCGCCAGCGTGCGTCACCCGCTGGCACGGCAACGCGATATCACCCCGGCACAGTTATTGGAGCACGCATGGATTTTCGGTCGCCGCTTGGGCGCAGTCGAAGGCGCGTTCCGACAACGCTTCCATGAAGCAGGGCTGGAGCCACCGCTAAACACAATGGAAAGCGGCTCCCCGGAATTCATGCGCGCGATGATCCGCGACGGCGGCTATCTCACCTTGTTGCCCAGCCGTTTGGCGCAGGCCGAGTTGCTTGCCGGACATTGGGTGAAGCTGGATGCACCAGGGTTCGCATGGCAACGACCGGTGATGGTTTACACGCGCGATGGCGAGCCGCAAAACGCACCACTGGCTAGGTTTCTGCAGGCGCTGCGGAATGCGGCGGAATTGGCGCGAGTGCGGGAAGTGGAGTGATGGTTTGATCGAGCGCAGCGAAGCGCTTGATCGCCTGCAAGTTCGCGATGTGGGATAGACCGAAGGAAGAATCATCGCGATCACGACACCCCAAGCGTCAATACGCCTGCCGGGACAGGGGTGTATTCGATATCACCGTGCGGAAACGGCGCTAAACTCAGTCGCAAGGTAATGGCGCACGACGAGAATTATCGCAAGCCATTGTTTATTAAACCTATAGTTTCGATTCAAAAGCGGCGTTGAGTTAGGCATACTCCGGCTTACACCGCTTTTAGGCGGTCTACTAAGAGTTAGGCCCCACTAGGACGCTATCGTGGCCCCAGGAGTTCTTCTGATATGCGCACTGGCCATTGGACTAATCTACCCTTTGGCCGCACCGTGGCGTAAGCATAGCCTCTGTATCTGGCTAGTCCTCTGGTTTGGCTCTTGGCTTGCCTTTTTCTATCTCTCACAAATTGGCTCCATCCGGTACGACGGCGTACAAAATTCACCACTCGTTGGGCTCTTCATCTTCTCCCTAGCAACCGGCAGCCTTATTCGTGTTATTAGTCGCGGTATCGCAGCTTGGGCTCGTCGGCATCGAGGGCAACTATCCAATCCTCCTGCAGGTGGGCCCTAACAGTTCATTCAAGCCGAACCCGCTGCGCGGGTCGGCTTAATTCCGGAGTTAGGCGGCGGTGTTCTGGGTTGGCTGGCCCTTCTTCTTTCGGCAGCCACATCGGCAAGTCACCGGTCGGCTCCGGGTAACAGTTCCAACTGTTCCTAGCGCCGGTAGGCCCGCCACTTCGCCTTACGCTTCACTGTCCTGCCGCAATCATTTCATCACACTTCGGCGGCAGCGCTCGGCAAGGCTTCTCGGGCAAGCTCCATCCCGCAAGCTGTGGCATCATCGGTTCACGTTGGGTGGCACAAGCAAGGCAGCATTGGCCCGGGGAGCGGTAAGAGCCACAGCCGCCTAACAGTTCATTCAAGCCGACGCCGCTACGCGGCACGGCTTAATTCCAGAGTTAGGGTGTTTTATGAAATGGCGTGAGCCGTGGGCGGTTTCCCTTAAGCAACAGCGCCCGTTCAACCTCTTCAGTCGTGAAGGCCTGAAGGGAATGGTTGTCTGGACCGGCGTTCTTGGCGCAGTGTGCCTAATCGCCAATCTCGGTGAAGACTTGGGCACTCAGCTGGAGCGGGCTGCCAATCTTTGGATCGCCCCAGCGATCGGAGTTCCCCTCGCCATCTTTATCTACATCACCGGATGGCTTAGCCCGCGGAGCATTGGTTCAGGGCCGAATGGCATCGTGGTTGTGAAAGGTGACCAGATAACACTCATCCCGTGGCAAGCTATCGAGAGCTATGGCTTCGCTCGCAACGGCGGCCACAATATCCTGCACATCGAGGATCAGTGGGGTGGCAGTCACTCGTTGTATTTGGTGGATAAGGTGCACCCTAAAGAGGTAGAGCGAGAACTTGTGAAGATGGCCGGGAAACACCCTAACAATTCGTTCAAGCCGAAGCCGCTTCGCGGCTCGGCTTAACTAAGGCGTTAGGCCGAAAAATGCAGATTTTCGAGTGGCGTAAAGAGCGGTGGTATCGCTACTTAGTAGTTGTCGCTACGGTTATTGCGATAGCCGCCTTAGCCTCTCATCCAGAGTTGCGGCTATTGCTACCGCTCGTTGATGCCTTTGGATTAGATCTCTTTATCTTCTTAGTAGGCTCACAGATTTACACGTTCGTGCAGCCGCTAGCCTCGTCATTTTATCGAGCAATTCTCCTACCAGCCCTCCACAGAGCGTTCTCACTAGCGATGTTTCTACTAGGCATATCGGGTCCGTATCCAGAGGCTCACGTGGTGATGACAAGGCCACTTCGCAGATTTTCGGCCTAACAATTCATTCAAGCCGAACCCGCTGCGCGGGTCGGCTTAATTCCGGAGTTAGGCGGCGGTGTTCTGGGTTGGCTGGCCCTTCTTCTTTCGGCAGCAGCATCGGCAAGTCACCGGTCGGCTCCGGGTAACAGTTCCAACTGTTCCTGGCAGCGGCAAGCCCGCCACTTCGCCTTACGCTTCACTGCTCTGCCGCAATCATTTCATCGCACTTCGGCGGCAAAGCTCGGCAAGGTTTCCCGGGCAAGCTCCATCCCGCGAGCTGTGGCATGATCGGTTCGCGTTGGGTTGTACAGGGCAGCGTTGGCCATGGGTTATGCAATTGGCTGCAGCCGCCTAACGGTTCATTCAAGCCGAACTCGCTTCGCGAGTCGGCTTAATTCCAGAGTTAGGCGGTGGTGTTCTGGGTTGGCTGGCCTTTCTTCTTTCAGCAGCAACATTGGCAAGTCACTGGTCGGCTCCGGGTAACAGTTCCAACTGTTCCTGGCATCGGCAGGTTTGCCACTTCGCCTTACGCTTCATTCCCCTGCCGCAATCATTTCATCGCACTTCGGTGGCAACGCTCGGCAAGGCTTCCTGGGCAAGCTCCATCCCGCGAGCTGTGGCATGATCGGCTCGCGTTGGGTTGTACAAGCAGGGCAGCGTTGGCCATGGGTTGTGCAATTGGCTGCAGCCGCCTAACGGTTCATTCAAGCCGAACTCGCTTCGCGAGTCGGCTTAATTCCAGAGTTAGGCCTCATGAGCGATATCACCTCACATCAGGCTTTGGTTATGTCACTTGTGCGTGGCCTCTGGGGAGAGGTTCATCCTCAGCTGCGCCAGGCCTCGATAGAAGCAGATGAGAACGCATGCACCGTTAGTTTGCGCTTCGAGTACGACGGCCCGGCTGAGGGCCTCGCACGGAAGAGTTGCTCCCACGCCGCATCCGAGGTGATTGCGGACTTTCCCGGCACTTGGAGCTTGGATGAGCAGCATGTAGCGGTACCGTTTCCAAATCCGCTCAACTCATTAGCACATCTTGTTTATCGTCGCTGGGAGCCTGATGATGCGGCCTAACAATTCATTCAAGCCGACTGCCACTTCGTGGCAGCGGCTTAACTCAGAGCGTTAGGCGGCGGTGTGTTGGGTTGGCTGGCCGTTCTTCTTTCGGCAGCAACATAGGCAAGTCACCGGTCGGCGCCGGATAACAGTTCCAACTGTTCCTGGCATCGGAAAATTCGCGGCTTCGTCTTACGCTTCACTGCCCCACCGCAATCATTTCTTCACACTTCGGCGGCAACGCGCGGCAAGGTTTCCCGGGCAAGCTCCATCCCGCAGGCTGTGGCATGATCGGCTCGCGTTGGGTTGTACAAGCAGGGCAGCGTTGGCCATGGGTTATGCAAGTGGCTGCAGCCGCCTAACGGTTCATTCAAGCCGAACCCGCTTCGCGGGTCGGCTTAATTCCAGAGTTAGAGCCCTATGGCCTGGTCACTGTTTTCCAAAAAAAAATTGCCTGCGACTCCAAGCACTGTCGATGCTATTGCGCTCTTGAGTGCGGATCCCACTGCTCATAGCCGCAGTACCTTCTACGACTCGCTAAAGACCGGACAGCTCTTTATCGCAGCTCATGACGCCCCCCAGAGCTGGAAGGACCGGCCGCTGACATTGCAGCAGGCAACAACCGTATCGGTTCTGACTACATCCGCCCCTAACGGTGGCGAGGCGCTCTTAGCCTTCACCAGCCACGCAGAGGCGCTACGCCGCGCCCCAGCAATCGGCGCGTTTTCAATGGAGGCTATGGACGTTCTACATCTCGTCCTAGCAAACAACCTATCGGGTTTAGTAATTAACCCCGCCGGTCCTTGGGCCGGCGTTCCCGCTGCAGACGTCCATGCAATCCTCAGGCATCCCCGTGTCGGGCTCTAACAGTTCATTCAAGCCGAACCCGCTGCGCGGGTCGGCTTAATTCCGGAGTTAGGCGGCGGCGTGTTGGTTGGCTGGCCCTTCTTCTTTCGGCAGCAACATCGGCAAATCACTGGTCGGCTCCGGGTAACAGTTCCACCTGTTCCTGGCATCGGAAAGCTCGCCACTTCGTCTTACGCTTCACCACCCTGCCGCAATCATTTCATCGCACTTCGGCGGCACCGCTCGGCAAGGTTTACGGGGCAAGCTCCATCCCGCGAGCTGTGGCATGATCGGCTCACGTTAGGTTGCACAAGCAAGGCAGCATTGGCCCGGGGAGCGGTAAGTGGCCACAGCCGCCTAACAGTTCATTCACGCCGAACCCGCTGCGCGGGTCGGCTTAATTCCAGAGTTAGGTGCCATGGGCAAGTTATCCGGCGACCAAGTCTACGCACCTCCTCGGTCACCACTCACCGCCCAGGCACGTCGACCTTGGCTGTCACGTTTCTGGCGCACCAGCATCATCTGCGGCGTTGGGTTTCCGGTCCTTTTGCCCTTCGTTCCAGGATCCAGCCTTCCCGATTGGGCAATGGCACTACTCGCCGTTCTTTGCTGGCTCCTGCCGGTTGGCTGGACGCTGCTCCCAGAGTTGCGACAGAGTGGGCTTGGAGGCATATCCTTCAGTCATATGCTTGCCGTATCCATCAAATTATTTCTAGCAATCTCCTTGGTTGCTTCAATCCTATTGATGGTAGCTGGTGCTGGCTTCTTCCTCGTTGAGGTTCTAGACAATGGCACCTAACAGTTCATTCAAGCCGACGCCGCTTCGCAGCGCGGCTTAATTCCAGAGTTAGAGCACTGCATGAAGTTTCCCGCGCCGTCTAGAAGCGAAATCGCCGCAGTCGAGGCCGAGCTTGGCTACTCATTACCTGCTGCCTTGCTCGCCACATATGCATTGCGCGGCAACGGCGGCTTCGGGCCGGATTATGGGCTGCTCGGCCTGGCCTCTGGCCATGTGACGGATCTTGGGGATACCTCGCTGGATCTCTACCGGATCTTCTGTACTCCGGATCCTGATGCACCAGAATGGATATGGCCCCGCAATCTTCTGCCAATCCTGCATGTCGGCTGCGCAATCCACTGCTGCATCGACCTAGCCGCACCTAACAATCCAGTGGTCAAGTACGACCCAAATGGTTACGCCCCAGGAGACGACTGGACTGGCGCGTTTACGGTAGCCTCTCCCGCACTGGAACCATGGATGGCAGGGCTCTAACAATTCATTCAAGCCGAACCCGCTTCGCGGGTCGGCTTAGTTCCGGAGTTAGGGCCCACATCATGCAATTCGTGAAGCTTGGTGAATTCCTCGCAGCAACTCATATATCAGGAATCACCCACAACCTTCTCAAGATTCGTCTGACCGATTCCGACCAAGACGCTATGGTCAGCTGCGAGCGCCTGCCTGCAAACGGCGGATGCCGGCACAAACCCATTGATGAGCAGGCTCTAATAGAGTTCGTCCTGAAACAAGCCAACGAAAAGCTTGGCGCGTCCTATAGAGTGACCCATATTCAATACGTTGAGAATGACACTCCGCCAGAATCAAAGTACGGTTACCTAGCTGCCAGAATCGTGGAGCACCTCCATGCAGGTGAGGCATGGGCTATCGGCAGGCCCTAACAGTTCATTCAAGCTGAACTCGCTTCGCGGGTCGGCTTAATTCCAGAGTTAGGCGGCGAGGAGAGAATCAGGTGGCTGATCCAAACAGTTGGCTAGCTGTTGCGGCGATCCTCGGGCTCGTCATCTTTTGTGCGGCGAGCTGGCTCCTTCACAGACGCCTGCGTAATCGGCATAGTTTTCGCTTCCTATGGGTAATGGTCGCGCTTTTGGCTTGGCCGCCAACCTCTTCTGTCGTTACTGCTTTGGTGCTCACTTACAGCGATCCGGACAATCCCAGGCAGCTGGCCAACTGGCGGGTGATCGCATCAGAGATCCTCATCCCAAGCTTGCTCATGCTCTTGGTTGCATCAACCTTCTGGCTTGCCGTGCGCAGCATCGCGCCGCATCCTAACAGTTCATTCAAGCCGAGCTCGCTTCGCGAGTCAGCTTAATTCCAAAGTTTGGGCGCCAGGGAGCGTACATGGAAGACCAAAGAGGCTGGGTTATCGCACGAAAAGAGACAGAAGGCGGGCTATCTTTACTCCGTCTAAAGACGATTGAACCCGAGTTCGACTTCGATGCTTTTCCTGAGAGATTTAACGTGATTTGGGATTTCCAAGATCCCACCAACGTCGGCACTCCTTCGGCTCCAGATTTTGAGGCCATGAAGAGGTTCGAAGATCGAGTCTGTGAGCGCATTGAGTCAGAGAATCATTCTATCTTGTGCATGGTCTTCACTGAGCCTGGATACCGAGAGTACGTATTCCTCTCCCGAGACATAGATAGCTTTCTCAACGTGCTGAACACGATCCCCCGGGAGCCCGATCTTTACCCCATTGAAGTGCATCATGAAGTGGATAGCGCGTATGAGTTCTATAACTCATACGCACAGGGCATCCGTGGCACGCCCTAACAATTCATTCAAGCCGACGCCATTTCGCGGCGCGGCTCAATTCAGAGCGTTAGGTCCGTGAGCAAGATTAAATTGCCAACTGAGAAAAAGAAGCTAAGCCTAGAGCGTGATCGCCGCAGCACTTACGATGGCAGCTCAAAAGCTGGCCGTAGGCTTGTGCCACTGGCAAAGGCTCGATCTCACCGCGAGGAACGCCATGCTGTTAACTCGGCACTGGCGCGGACCGACACTGCCGCACCAGAGGCTACCGAGCTTGTGGCATCTGTACGTGGTAAGCAGAAAGAGTTGCGCTCCTTTCGTAAAGTTCCCGATGAGTCATTAAGCTCACATTTGGCTCGTCGCCATAAGAAGAAGGCTGGGTGAAGGCGGTGCACGCACCTAACAATTCATTCAAGCCGAACTCGCCTCGCGAGTCGGCTTAACTCCGGAGTTAGGCTGCGGTGACAATGACGCACTCATCCCACCTTGAAGACCTTCTTCACTTCAGCCGTCCTCTCGCTGACGTGACCCACAATCTATCGGCCTTTGCCTGGGATTCGGTCGAGGAGTTGGTCACCTTGGAGCGACGTCCCCCCAAATTTGCCATCATGGAGCTGCTCAAATGAAGTGTCCGAAGTGTGATTCAGAACTGAAGCCGATTGTTCACGAGAACGTGGAGATCGATCGGTGTTCCGGCTGCGGCGGTCTATGGTTTGACGCTTTCGAGCATGAGGAACTCAAACAGCTCGATGGCTCCGAGCGGATCGACTATTCTCCCAAGACCGCGGTTCCGTCCAACACTGGAACAGGCAAGTGTCCCAAGGATCAGCAACAGCTGTTTGGCATGGTGGTGGCAGGCCAACCGCATATCTCGTATGAGTCGTGCGGCTTCTGTCATGGCGTCTTCTTTGACGCCGGTGAGTTCAAAGACTTCAAGGAAGAAACCCTTGGTGAGCGCTTCCGTGCGATCTTCGGAATGGTACGGGCGGCTCCGACTGAGGGCTGACAGTTCATTCGAGCCAGCGCCGCTTCGTGGCGCGGCTTAACCCAGGTATTGAGCCCCAAAACATGCCCGCAAGTCTGCTCACAGAGATCATCTTCCGTGGTGCCTTCGAGGTCGTGCTGTATGGTCTCGGTTACATTATTGGCCGGCTCGTCGTCCCAGTCTTCTCGTTCGGCTACTACAGTGTCGAACCCTGGGACTTCAAGCACCGGAAGAAGTCCAAGTGTCATTCCGGGCGATCACTACCTCGGAACATTTCAGCTGACGCAGCGTGTGTGATCGGTTTTTGCACACTGGCCGCGGCATCAACAACAGCCTATTTGGTGTGGCATGCGGCGGGGGCCTGACAGTTCATTCAAGCCGAAGCTGATTCGCGGCCCAGCTTGATCCTGGAGTTGGCTGGCGGCATGCGCAGTTGGCTGGCCTTCTTCTTTCAGCAGCATCTTCGATAAGTCAGCGATCGGCTCCAGGCAGCGACGCCAACTGCTTCTGGCATGGGCAGGCTCGTCAATGCGACTAGCGCTTCACTACCCTTCCTCAGCCATTTAATCGCGCTCCGGCAGCAGCGCTCGACAGGCTTTCCTCGCAAGTTCCGGCCCCAAGCTGTGGCATGATCAGCTCCCATTGGGGGTACGAGCAAGGCAATATTGGTCGGCAAGCCAATCAGTGTCCGCAACCGCTAAACAGTTCACTCAAGCCAAATACGCTGCCCAGACCGGCGCAGTCCCACCGTTATGCCGCAGAACATATATGGAGGCTACTTTGAAGAGAATGCTGCTGTTACTTATTGCACTATTCGCCCAGCCAGCTTTTGCCCAAGAGGAATCCAAGCCATCCACCTTCCATCGTTTGCTTGTGTTCAACGAGAAGAACGAATTGATGGTTGTCAAAGTAAAAAACTCTACCCGCTGGGTAACCCCCGGCTGGTATCAAGACAACCGTCTAACCATCAAGGAAGGACTTGATGAGCTCGCGGGCAGCTATGGACTGAAGATTTCCACTCCAAGTTTAAGGGGAGTGTTCACGCTGAAAACTGATCAGAACAATGAGATCTCAACGAGGCTCGTGTACTCAGCCAGGGTTGAAAGCGGCGAGGCAAAAGCACCAGAAATAATTGACGAGATCAGGTGGTTGAGCACAAACGCGGCAATGGACCTGATCACCTTCCCGCACATCAATGCACAGATAGAACAACTTACGAAGTCCCCGGACACACTATGGGGTGGCGCCCAGTTGATGTACCAGGAAGATGGCGTTTATAGATCCAGAACCACTGAAGCCTTCTATCCACTCGGCACTCGGCTACCGTAACTCCCTTTTCAAACCTCCTCTGAAAGCACCGACGCATGCAAGCGACTTCGATGTTTTTTCGAAACTGGGCGTGGTTCAACTGCGCCGCACTGTCCGCCGCACTCTTGGTCTCGGGCTGCACCGGAACGGCGGCCCCGACGAAAGATCTTGGAACAGACATCGATGAGGTTGCCGCAACGCTGATCGAACAGCCGTTGCTTCACTCGACATCGATCGCAGTCATTTATCGGGGCGAGGAATTCATCCGTCATCGCGGCGATATGGAAACCAGCAAACCTGGGCCTCCAACCGATGCGACCCTCTACGAAATCGGCTCCCTGAGCAAGACGCTGGCCGGGACGCTGATGGCAAATGCAGTTCTGGAGCGCAGGCTCAGCCTGGATGACGATATCCGGATGTATCTGCAAGGGGTCTACCCGAACCTGCAGTACAAGGACGAACCCATCCGTGTCCGCCACCTGCTGTCGCATACCAGCGGCTTGCCGAACCTGCTGCCAGAACGCACCAACACCATCCTGGCCGACTTCATCGATCAACGCACGCCCAGCGAGCTCAACGCCATCTATGCGAACTACGGCAAGGCTGACTTCTTCAGGGACCTGCATGCCGTCAAAATTGGCCGCGCTCCTGGAAAGGAATATGCGTATTCCAGTACCGGAACCGAGCTGGTGGCGCATATCCTGGAGGTCGTCTACAAGAGCGACTACGAGTCGCTGCTGCGCAGGTTCCTGCAAGATTCGGCGGCGATGAGTGATGTCGGAATCCGGCTTGACGACGCTGACGCCAGCCGACTTGCGCCGGGCTATCACAGTGACAACCCGGTGCCGACCACGCCGATGCCGCAGCTGCCTTGGGGTGCATCCGGAAACGTGAAAGCAACCGTGCCGGAAATGGTGAAGTACCTGAGATTCCAACTGGCCAATGGGCCCGTCGTGGAAGAATCCCATCGTCCACTGGTCAACTTCGATCCAGAGTTCAGCATCGGCTATTTCTGGAATGTCGTCAGCGGCGACCGCTTGAAAGGCACTTACTACGCCCATCATGGCGGCGTGCCCCGTTCGCAATGCTATATCTACATCATCCCGAAGTATGACCTTGGTATTTTCGTCATCACCAACCAGAGTGGTGACCAGACCGCTCACGCCATGGAGACGGCGATCGATACACTGGTTGAGAGGATCGCAGCGCGGGAAAGGACTGCCGGTGACCACGCGTCTCGATAGAATCAAAGCATCCGGGCAGCTTTCTTTTACAGAAACGAGGGTACGCGAATGCGTCGCTTCACTATCCGCACAATCCGAACGGATAGCTCTGTCATTTCAATGAGCTTCCCGGCCTGACAAACGGGATTGTCGCGATACTCCCCCAAGCGTTTAGAACCTACAAGGAGTGTAAAAACATGGACAACGATATCTCCGCTGCAAAGGAAGCTGAAAGAAACAGGCTGATCGCCCGCATGCGACGCAAAGCCAGCTCCATCCTGTACGTCGGCATCAGTACTGGCCTCATCATCGTTGGATCAGTACTGACCGGGCATCCCATTCCTCCAGCTATCCTGATTCTGGTACTCCTGGCGCTGGCTGCATTTCTGATTTTCCAGATGGCAACGGCGTATTCGCTTGGCAAGGCCGCACGACGCCTGCACCAAAAATCCGCAACCAGTGATTCCAAAGAATAGTCCGCTGGAACGGCGCCCTGCTCGACCGGAGCCAGGACCACGCAGATCCAAGCCGGCTACTCACTTGAAATCGCCACGTAGATTTCGCTTCTTGTAGCGACGACGTATCGATGGGCACGCAATGTCCAACAGGTCTGTCTTGCCGAAGTAATCTCCAATCACCGAGCCTGATCCAAGATGAAACGATTCTTGTTGTTCGCACTGCTGCTGGCTGGGTCCTTGCCCGCTGCAGCCATCGTCATCCGCCACGATGTTGATGACGCCCAGTACCGGATTCCCAGCAGCGAGTTTCCCGCGCTGGTCGATATGCCCGGCGAGGGCCATGGCAGCTTGATTGCCCCGCAATGGGCCATCACTGCCGCACACACTTTGCCGCAACATGCCGAGCTCAAGCAGGTAGTCATCAACGGGCTGGCACGCGAGGTTGAGCGCGTCATCGTCCACCCCGGTTACAGGACGCTGCCGCAGACGCTTATCGACCAGGCCACGGCCAGCGGTGAGGCAATGTTGATCGTGGTGTTTCTGGCGTCATCGGACGACATCGCGTTGATCAAGCTAAGCCAACCGGTGACTGACGTGGCACCGGTGGCTCGCTACCGGCACGACGACGAGGCTGGCCAGATCATCAAACTGATCGGCAAAGGGGCTACCGGCACCGGTGACATCGGCCACGACCCCAGTGGCCCCAACCGCACCGAACTGCGCCGCGCCTTCAACAAAGCAAGCAGCGCGTATGACCGCTGGCTCTGCTACGTGTTCGACGCACCACCTTCGGCCTTACCCCTGGAAGGCGTGCTCGGAAACGGGGACAGCGGCGGCCCTGCATTGATACAGAGCGGGGATCAGTGGTTGCTCGCCGGGTTGGGCTCCTGGAAGGTTGTGCAGGGCAATGTGCTGACCGCACGGCCCGGACGCTATGGTCAGGTCGCCTGCAATGTCCGCATCAGCCATTACGCGGATTGGATCGACGGTGTCATCTTGGAGCAGACCCAGGACGCGACGTGAAACTACTCACGGCGCGAAACCTTGCATCTAGGTCCGGGCATTGGAAGATTCCGCAAATCTGCAGCCGGCTTTGCGGAAACGCGCAGCGGTTCCGGATTCGCTGATAGCGACCGGACATAATCGGCGCCCTTCCTATTCATGATTCGTCACGGAGCTTCAATGACAAAAGCTTGTCTCCCCCTGTTCGCCTCCGTCGCTCTTTTCTTCTGCATCCCGGCAGCGCAGGCGCAGCCCGTGTACAAGTGCACCGGTCCGAAGGGCGAAACAAGCTACCAGTCCATCCCCTGCCGCGAAGGCGAAACCTCATCGCGCCGGTATGCGTCTCCCTCCCCGTCCAACCCGACCCAGTCCATGACCGCCGCCCCTGCCAGGCCGGGCCAACGGCGCGTGCAGGTTCGCTATACGACAACCGCCGGCAACGAGAACTGCGATGGCGCCAAGGCCATGCGCACGGCAGCGCTGGGCGCGGCAGGAGCACAGGCCACGGCCGATATGCGGACCAGCCTGGACCAGCAGGTCAACGCCGCCTGCAGGTAAGCACAGCGGTGGGGCGTGCGCCAACGGCAGCGTCGGATGGCATAGGCGACCGCGGATGACTGTGCAACTGATGCGCTGAGCAAGCCTGATTGCAGCCAGAATTGATTGAACCTATACGCGATACGTTCAATCATCATCTGGCTTACCTCGGTACCGGGTCAGCCGGGGCACCTGGCTGATCGGGCGCGAGCAGCCCGTTGTCATCCAGGGAATCCATGCGATGCGATTCTTCAGCCAGACGCTCCTGCTCGCCCTGTTCCTGCCGCTGGGCGCGGCCGCCCAGGGCCACGGCAGCTTGAAGGTGGACAGCTCACAGGTTGTCGGCCTGACCGCACTGCTGGAAGCGCAGCCGCGCCACCCGGAGGCGACCAGCATCCGCGCCCTGCTGTTTGAATGGGAGGACAGCACCAAGGACGCGGTGGATTATGTCTGCCCAGAGGTGCTGGCGCCGGTGCCCGCCGCCGGTACTCCCAATGGTCCGGAGCTGATGGCGCAATTCATCTTCGGCAGCGCGGCCTACCAGGTCGCCAACCCATCACAGAAGGGTGCGCTGCAGCCTTCGCAGCTCGCCGGCATGCGCAGCATGCTCAAGGCCTACAAGGCATTGCTGGCCAGCGATCCTGCCGCGCGCATCGAGCGCTTTGATGCGCTGGCGTTGATGGATGCCCAAAGTACGCTTCCAGCTTACCTTGAGCCTATTGTCACGCTTGGTTGCAAGTGACCGATGTCGTACAGCCCAACCGATATGCTTACGTATCCAAGCCTCCCATGCAGACACCCCCTGATCCCATGAACATCCAGATCCGACCGGAAACGCCCGCCGACATCGCATCCATCGACGCGGTGACAGTCGCCGCCTTTCTGGAAGCACCGCATACCGATCACACCGAACAGTTCATCGTGGCCGCATTGCGCCGCTCCGGCCAGCTCACCGTTTCCCTGGTAGCGGAACAATCGGGCGCCATCGTTGGCCACGTTGCGGCATCGCCGGTGACCATCGCCGGTGCAGACATTGGTTGGTACGGGCTTGGACCGGTATCGGTCCTGCCCCACTTGCAGGGAAAGGGCATAGGTACCCAGCTGATCGACGCAGCGCTCGAGCAACTGCGTGTGCTTGGTGCAGGTGGCTGCGTGGTGCTTGGCGATCCGGGCTACTACGAGCGGTTTGGATTCAAGGCCACTGATGCGCTTGCCTTGCCGGGCCTCCCCCCCGAGTACTTCCAGGCGCTTTCGTTCGGTATGCGCATGCCGCAGGGAGCCGTTGCCTATCACGCATCGTTCTCGGCGCAGGAATAGCGATGTTGCGCACGCCTGCGCGCAGCATTTGCGAGCGCCGGATTCGCACACAGCCAGCATCGCGCACGTTCTCCTGCATGGCTATCGCAGGCAATTCCGGACTCCAGACGCTTGCTAGCAATGACATTCATAGGCAGAGTTGCGCACGTCCAACACCCCGATCAGCAACGAACCGACTGATCCGTCATCCATGCACTAGAAGGGAGCCCCGGATGCGACACACCACTGCCCATCGCACTACCCACAACATTTTTCTGCCGGAAGCATTGCGCCGTGGCCGCCTCGCATTGCTGGCCCTGTTGTTCACCCTTGTGCTTGCCGCCTGTGGCAAGCCGGTTCCGGCGGACAAGCAGGCTTATGTCGGCAGGTGGGAGTCGACCACCACGTCGCTGCTCATCGATGCCAGCGGGCGCGTCATCTACAAGCACCAACCCAGCCCGTCGGTGAGCAAATCACTGGATGCACCCATCAAGGCCTATGAAGGCAATGACTTCATCGCTGGAGTCGGCCCTTTGACCACGCGTTTCGTGGTCTCCGTGCCGCCGCATCAAGTGGATGGCAACTGGAAGATGACGGTCGATGGGCAAGAGCTCACTCGGCGCTGAACCGATTGCCGCTTGAAGATTCGCCAAGCCGATCACCACGGCAGCTGCGGCTGCCACAGCACAGGCACTGCACGATGCGACCCAATGTAGTTTCCCTGTTGTTGTTTGCAGGCTTGGCATCGCCCGCTGCCGCCACATCGCTGGACCACCAGCAGGCCTATAACGACTGCCTGGCCAAGGCCGGTGGCATCAACAACGGCACGGTGGAGGCTTGTTCGTCTGTGACCTCGGAGCATGCCAAGGCGGAGATGACACGCCTCTACCGTGCCTTCTACAGCAAATTGCTTGCAGAGAACGCGAACGACGCAGCAAGGCTCGAGCGCGCCCAAAAGGCCTGGCTGGTGTACCGGGACCTGCACTGCGAACTCGCGGGCTCCTATGTTGGCTCGCCGATGTATTCGTTCTGTCCAATGCAGCTCAACATTGACCGGGTCATTGAACTGCGCGAGCTGGTCGGGCAATGAAACGCATTGCTTTGCCGGCGGCAACATTGAAGCGCTTGCCAGAAGCATGACCAGCTCCTAAGATCTGCGCGTCCTCGCGGCTCTACGCGATGGCCGTAAGCGTTTACGTCAACCAACGCGCCCACCAACTCCGGCATTGCCGGGGCTGTTCATCCATCCATGGGTGATAGGCGCCATTGCTTGACCGGATCCAGGAGATCACCGTGAACGCTACAGACAAAACCACCATCGTATTTGGCATTCCCAAGCTGCCCTTGCGCTACGGCGCGTTGGTCATGCCCTTGCTGCTGTCCATCCTGATGACCTGCGTCGTCTCCCTGATCAGCACACTGAAAAGCATCGGCATGTCGCCGCTGCTCGGCTCCAAGTGGCTCGCTGCCTGGGGCGTCTCGTGGCTGGTTGCCTTCCCCATCCTGCTGTTGTTGTTGCCAGTGGTACGCAAGGCGACGGCGGCGTTGGTGCGGTCAGCCTGACATTCCGAACTTCCGGCCCGCCTTGCGGGCCGGTTCCCCTCTGTCCTGCTCGGGAAGCCATGGTGCCGGCCACTGCAATGCACGCATACTCGAATCCCTGAGGCACCTTGGCGG
Source organism: Stenotrophomonas sp. STEN030 (assembly GCF_056759995.1). NCBI lineage: Bacteria > Pseudomonadati > Pseudomonadota > Gammaproteobacteria > Lysobacterales > Lysobacteraceae > Stenotrophomonas > Stenotrophomonas sp. STEN030. The sequence continues at coordinate 74,669 of NZ_JBRREB010000017.1, forward strand.
CTCCGACCATGACCGACCCTTACAACACCTCCACCAACCGCGCGGTACCTACCCTGCTCACCGACGCGATGATCACCACTGCCCTCGAGTTGCCGGGCTATCGTGCTGTACGCAACCTAGGACTGGTGCGTGGCATCACCGTGCGTTCGCGCTCCATCGTCGGTAACTTCCTTGGTGGGCTGCAGACAATTTTCGGCGGCAACATCACCATCTATACCGAGCTGTGCGAACAGGCGCGCGATGAAACCTACCGCGACATGGTGACCCACGCCCGGCAGCTTGGCGCCAATGCAATCATCGGCGTTCGCTATGACGCCACCGAGTTGATGACCGGCCTGACCGAAGTGCTCTGTTACGGAACTGCAGTCGTGGTGGAGGCGGATTCGCGCTGATCGCGCCTCCAATGGCTCCCAAACGGGCTCCGGCTACCATGCAGCCGTTGTGCCGACTGCTTGCTCCAAATCTCACTTCGAAGCGGCACGCGGTGTAGTCCGCACTCCATCATGAAGGACCACATGCGCACGAAATTGCTGGCCCAGCTCATTGGCTTTGTAGTGATCGCGCCGAGTACGCTGGTGGCGTTGTTCTATGGCGCGTTGGGTGCGATGTTCGTTGTGGAGTCGATACAACGCCAGGAGCATCTTGGCAGTGCCGCGCTGGTGTTGACCTGCCTGACCGGCGGCTGGTTCGGCATCATCGCGTTGTGGCGCGCCTATTTCGTACTTGGCACTGGCCAACGCACCTTCAACAAGGCCTTTATCTGGATCGGTTTCGGCTGTGGCATCTTGGTTTGTTTGACGCTGATGGGAATGGTGAACGGTTCGCTGCTTTTCAGGGCACTATTCTTCGGTTGGCCGCTGCTGGCGGTTGCTGCGTTCACTGTAATGCTCCTGCGGCGCCGTACCCATGCCGCATCATCCATACCTTGCGCCTGATCAGGCGCTGCATTCTGGTAGAGCCGCCATGCCACGCAACGTCCTTTTCATCTGCACCCAGAACCGGCTGCGCAGCCCCACTGGTGAGCAGGTATTCGCCAACTGGCCGGGTATTGAAACGCAGTCGGCCGGGCTGGGAAATGACGCCAGTACGCCGGTGTCACCGGAGTTGCTGCGTTGGGCAGATCTGATCTTCGTGATGGAGAAAGCCCATCGCAACAAGCTGTCAAAGAAGTTCCGCGCGCACCTGAATGGCAAGCGGGTCATCTGCCTGGATATACCGGATGACTACGACTATATGGATCCGATACTGGTGCAGTTGCTCAAGCACAAGGTGACGCGATTCCTGCCGGTGGGATGAGTTGTGAAGGCAATGTTGGAGACGAGGCACCGCTTTGCGGCTTTCCTAGGCGTGCCAGCAGCGCCACTTACGTCACCCTCTCACCAACCCCCGCTCCGCGCCCCGGCCCTTGCGACCAGCGCAAGGGCGCCAAATCAGGCTGCGAACCAGTGGTTCCAAGCAGCCTGATCTGGCCTTTGAGGGAGAGGGGTTTGGTGGCTGCGGACTGATACGTCGCTTGCTTGGGGGCTGATGTTGGTACTGCGCTACTCTGCCATCCTGGCAGTTGAACTCCATCGGGGAGCAGATGAAGACGAAGCCTCACGCAATCGACAGAATGATGCTTGCGCTACTGGCGGCTGTCGCATGGACAGCACTGCTGCTGCAGCTCTACCTGTCCATCGAATTGGCGTTCTCCAACGGCCGCGGCGTTGTCCACGGCACGCTTGCTTTCCTGGCCTATTTCACCGTGCTCACCAATCTGTTCGTCGCGCTTGCAGCTACGCTGCCGCTGGTCGCGGGAGCTACGCGTTTGGGCCGGTTCTTCGCCAAACCCGTGGTGCTCGGCTGCGCGACCACCTCGATCGTCATGGTTGGTACGGGCTACCACCTGCTGCTGCGCAATGCCTGGAATCCGCAGGGTTTGCAGCTGGTTGCCGACTACCTATTGCACTACGTGGTGCCGATCTGCGCGCTTGCCTATTGGGTGGCGTTTGCGCCCCGAACCCGACTTGCCGCGCTCACGCCACTGGCATGGTGCATCTATCCGATCGGTTACTTCATTTACGCGTTGATCCGCGGCGAACTGACCGGCATGTATCCGTACTACTTCATCGATGTCGCCAAAATTGGATTCGCCAAGGTAGCGGCGAATTCGGCGGCGATGCTGGTTACCTTCCTGCTGGTTGGCGTGGTTGTGCGCTTCATTCCGATACTACGTGGCGCTGCCCGCTCACCCGCTGAGCGTTGAATCGCCCGTCAGTCCAACCGACAGCGGGAAGCATCACCCCGCCGGAGATGCTATCGACGGTACTCTTCCCCGCCACCTCGTCCACGCATTCGATAGCAGGCCATGCAGCAGCAGGGGCAACACCCAGCTGCTCCACAACAGCAGCGCTATGGCATCCGGGCTGGGCACACCCCCGCTCGCTATCCACGCCGGCAGCAACAGCCGGAACACCACCGGCGCCAGCGTGACCAGATAGGCCCGCGTCATCCAGCGGCGATGCCGTGCGACCTGAGCACGACGGATGCTGATCATCGCCACCAAGGCGGTCAGCAGCCAGGCCAGCGCCGTGCCGGCAAACGCCGTGGTGATCGCGGCTGGCGCCGGCGAGGTGGCGATCAAGCCCACCGCTGCTGCACAGGCCAGCAACATGCCGCTGATGTAGCTGCGCCCAACCCAGCGATGCAGGCGCGGCCAGGCACGCGGCCAGCGGGTGAGGAACTGCAGTGGGCCGAGCACGATGCCCAGCGCCCCACCGGCTATGTGCAGCCACAACCAGCCGCGCCGCGACCAATACATGGTGTAGTGCTCGGGGTCCAGGTGCCGGTATTGGCCATGGACGGCGAGGAGAAAATGCAGGCTCAGTGCCGCCAGTGCAAGCCAGAGCAATGCCCAGGCCAAACGTTGCAGGGGACCGCGACGTTCAACATCTGCATGAAGCGCGTTGGACATCTTCACCTCGGCTCGCGGGCGTCGGCCAAAGCATACAAGGACCCGTCAGCGTGCTGCAGGTGGCCCAGCAAGCGGTTCGATTCCAGCCGGGTGATACCCCGCAGACGCAGCCTTCTGACGAAACCTGACTGCCCGAACAGTTGCAAACTGCGAATCATTCGCATTTAATTTCCCACTAACATCGCCGCCCGCTTGAGCGCAGTTACCACCCGCAACGGAAGCGGGACCGCCCCGCCCGTGGTCAATCCGTTATTTAAATACGTTCAGGCTCGCTCATGCACCCCAGTCGCCCCCTCGCCCGCCCGGCTCACGCCGCCGGTTCATCGTTCCCGTTCCGCAGCGCCGGCAATCGTCTGAAGGCAGCCATTTGCCTGGCCCTGGCCAGCAGCTGTGGTGCCGCTCTGGCAGCGCCACAGAGCGCTCCTGCGGCCGCCTCTGGCACGGAAAATGACACCGCTACCCAGCTGGATACGGTGCGCGTGGTATCGCAGCGCGCCAACCGGGTCAGCAACGGTGCCACCAACCTTGATCTGGATATCAAGGAAACCCCGCAGTCGATCAGCGTCGTCAGCACCGAGCAGATGCAGCAGTTCGGCATCGACAACATCAACGATGCGCTGCGCCTGGCCACCGGTATCCAGGTGGAGGAATGGGAGACCAACCGCACCAACTACCTGGCGCGCGGCCTGGAAATCAAGAACACCCAGATCGATGGCGTCGGCCTGCCCAATGACTGGGGCATCGTCACCGGCGCGATGGATGCCTTCGGCTACGAGAAACTCGAGGTGATCCGCGGCGCCAATGGCCTGCTCACCGGTGTAGGCAATGCGTCGGGCACCATCAACTACGTGCGCAAGCGCCCCACCAACGAGAGCAAGGGCCAGGTCGGCATCAGCCTCGGCTCCTGGGGCAAGCGCCGGGTCGAGGTGGATTACTCCACTCCGTTCACTGAGGACGGCCGCTGGGCCGGCCGCGTGGTGGCCGCGCATGAAGACGGCGACTCCTACCTGCGCGATTACGAGACCGACCGCAACTTCTTCTATGGCGTGGTGGATGGCCAGATCGGCGACAACGGCACGCTGACCATGGGCTACTCTTGGCAGAAAGCCAACAGCGACCACAACATGTGGGGCGCGCTGACCTTCAGCAACAACGACGGCAGCCAGGCCGAGTGGGGCCGCAGTGCGTCGACCACGCAGGACTGGACCTACTGGAACACCAAGACCCAGACCGCGTTCGTCGAGTACACCCACCAGCTGGGCGCCGACTGGCAGGCCAAGGCGACCTACAACTACCGCAAGATCGACAGCGACGATCAGCTGTTCTTCGCCTACTCCCTGAGCGGGCTGGACCCGATCACCGGCGCGGGGCTGGTCGGTTGGGCATACAAGGGTATCGACGCGGGCAGCTCGCATCTGGGCGATATCACTGTGAACGGACGTTTCCAGTTGCTGGGGCATGAGCAGGAAGCGATGTTCGGCTTCAGCGTGGGCAAGAGCGACCAGACCACCTGGGATCACCCCATCAATGTACCGTCCGACCTCAATCCGGAATTCTTCCCCTATCCAGGCAATGCCATTGCGGAACCGCAATGGGGAGCACGCCACAAGGCAAGCTGGACCAACCAGCGCTTGAAGCGGGGCTACGGGGCTACCCGCCTTACCTTCACCGACCAGTTCAAAGCCGTGCTCGGCTTCAACTGGGCCGAATACCACCGCGATGGCAACAATGGCGAGAACTTCAACCAGACCGAAGATCACATCAGCCCTTATGCGGGCCTGACCTGGGACTTCACCGACAAGGTGCTGGGTTATGTCAGCTACTCGGACATCTACCAGCCGCAGGACCAATACGACATCAATCTGGTCTACCTGGATCCGACCAAGGGCGTGAACTACGAAGTTGGCGTCAAGGCCGAGTGGCTGGACCGCCGTTTGCTTACCACGCTGGCGCTGTTCAAGGCCAAGCAAGGCAATCTCGCCACCTCAGGTGGTTACGACGAAGCGAGCGCCAAGTACTGGTATTACGGCGTTGACGTGGAATCCAAGGGTGTCGAATTCGAGGCCACCGGCAAGCTCAATGACAACACCAACCTGGTGTTCGGCTACACCCAGTTGAAGATGAGCAACGAAGACGGTGGCGCAACCTATACCTGGGTGCCACGCCGTACCGCCAACCTGATGCTCACCTCGCGCCTGCCGACCTACGCGGCATTGTCGTTCGGCCTGGGTGGCCGCTGGCAGAGTGAAATCTCCGCTACTGACATCTACACCGGCGGCATCGTACGTCAGGGCAGCTACGCTCTGCTGAACGCCTTCGTCGCCTGGGATGTACTGCCCAACGCAACGATACGCGCCAACGTCAACAACCTCACCGACAAGAAGTACATCAACAGCCTGTACCAGATTGGTTACTACGGTGCCCCGAGCAATTACCAGTTGAGCTTTGACTGGCGCTTCTGAGGACAGCGTATAGCGAAGCAGTCATGGCTTTTGGCTTTTGGCTTTTGGCTTTGGCGTTTTGGCTTTTGGTTTTTGGTTTTTGGGTTTGGGTTTTGGCTTTTGGCTTTTGCTCCTTCCCTCTCCCGAGGCGGGAGAGGGTGCCCCGAAGGGGCGGGAGAGGGGTAGTACTTCGCTACAACC
>NZ_JBRREB010000018.1:0-79148 GCF_056759995.1 Stenotrophomonas sp. STEN030
GCCGAGCCATGCTCGGCAGAGGCCTTCCCGGTAACGCCCCTGCCGAGCATGGCTCGGCACTACAGGGCTAGATGCTCGTGCTGACACGCGCCAGCAGCAGACCGGCTACCAACGCCGCGATGGCGACGACCACCGCCAAGGCAAGCAACCAGCCGCGGCGACGCTGGCGCTGGTTCGCACTGATCGCGGCGTTGAACATGGCCACGCGCTGCTGTTCGCTGGCGGCGATGATGGCTTTGGCCTTGGCCGAGCCCTCATCGGCGCCGAGCCGCCCGGCATCGATGTCGTCGGCAATCGCCTCCAGTTGCTGCATTACTTCAAATTGCAGCTTCTGCAGTTCCAGCGCGGTGTCGTTGTGATTGGACAAGCAGGGGCTCTCGCAGTTGGCGTCAGACCGAGGGAGACTGTAACGCCTTCCTTATCACCCGTGACAGCGTTGCCGGGTCATCATTGGCCAGATGCTGGCCAAGCTGTACTAGACCGATGCCGAAGCCGAGCATCAGCACACCAGGTATCGCTGCAGGCAGCAGGAGTAGGTCGAGCTTGCCTACCTGGAAAGCGGTCAACGCGCTCCACAGCACGCAGAAACCAAGCCAGAACACCATGAAGACCTGGACCAGACCGGGCAGCGCGAAACGGCCGTGCAGCTCGCTGCCCTGCGCGGTGGCGTGCAGATGACCGCGAAAATGGGGTTTGAAAGAGTTGCGCATCAGGGTGCGGTGATAGAGGTGCACGCGCCCCTTGCGTACCGATCCGGCAACGCTGCCACTGGCGGTGAAGTTGCCGCGTGCCGTGGCTGTATGTAATGCCTGGGCTGCCTGTTCGGGCGAGAGTGGGCTGGCGAAGACGATAGCGGTACGCGGGAACAACCAGGTCCAGAAAGACATGTGCTTGATCATTGCAGGGCCGCTAACCATAGCTGCAAATAGTGGATGGAACTACTGCAGGCTGTTGCCGCGGCTGCGCATTGCCTTTTTGATCAGGGCGGTGATTTTTTTTTCCACTTCGGGCGTGATCTCGGCCAGTGCGTAGGAGGTGGCCCACATCGGCCCGTCATCCAGTGCTGCGGTATCGTTGAAGCCCAACGTGGAATAGCGTGCACCAAACTTGCTTGCCCCCTGGAAGAACACCACCACCTTGCCATCACGCGCATAGGCCGGCATGCCGTACCAGGTCTTGGGGCTGAGCGAGGGGGCAGTGGTGCTGACGATGGCATGCAGGCGCTGGGCCATCTGCTGTTCCGCGGCCGGCATCTCGGCGATCTTGGCCAGCAGTTCGGCTTCGCCATCGGCTTTCAGCTTGCCAGCCTTGGCTTCGGCCTTCAGCTCGCGCGCGCGTTCTTTCATCGCGGCCTGTTCTTCGGCGGTAAACCCGCTGGATTTGGAAGCGGCCATCGAAACTCCTGCAAAGGATGGGTGGGCAGGGCTTTTTAACCCAAGCGACGCGCGCAAATGTAAAGCGCGGGTGCAGATGGGAAATCCGCCATGAAGCAGGTGGTATCGGCAGGCGAAGCGAGCCTTTCCACTCGCTGGCAGCTCAGTCGGCTTGGCCGAGCTCGCGTTCAATACGCCGGTCGGGGATCAGCCAGAGCAGGGCAGCGGCTGCGTATAGCAGCTGTGCAAGATGGGCGTTGACGAAACTCAGGACGACACCGCTTATGTAGAGCAGTGGCGACAACTTGCCCTTCCAGTCGTTGCCCAGCGCATGCCGCAGGCGTGAGTTCTCGCCGTCAGCAGCGACGATACGTCGTTGCAGGATCCAGTAAGCGATGGCTGCGGCCAGCAGGATGCAACCGTACAGTGCAGTGGGCAGTGGCTGGTTGTTGAAGTCGTCCATCCAATGGGTGGCGAACGGCAGCAGCGACAGCCAGAACAACAGATGCAGGTTTGCCCACAGTACGCTGCCGGTCACCTTCTGGCAGGCCTGCAGCAGGTGATGGTGGTTGTTCCAGTAGATGCCGATGTAGACGAAACTCAGCAGGTAGCTGAGCAAGGTGGTCAGCAGCGGCCGTAATGCGTCCAGCGAGGCGCCCTCCGGTGGTCGCATCTCCAGCACCATGATGGTGATGATGATGGCCAGTACGCCGTCGCTGAAGGCTTCAAGCCGGCCCTTGCCCATTGTCAGCTCCTGGCGGTTTGCGCCTGTGGTTTGGCGGGAACCTAGCATGCGGGAGCGTGGTGGCAGTGTGTTCGAGGGGGCTGTAGCAAGGTTGGAAAGCGAAGGGATAGCCTCGGTCAGTCCCTATGCCGGATGCTTCGTTGTCGTCTCAGTGCGCCACCTGCAGCACGATCTTGCCGATGTGCTCGCCGCGCTCCATCCACGCATGTGCCTGTGCGGCCTTGTCCAGCTGGAACACCTTGTCGATCAAGGGCGGGCGGATCCTGCCCGACTCTATCAAGGGCCATACCTGTTGCCGCAGTTGCTGAGCGATGATGGCCTTCTCGGCGATGCTGCGCGGACGCAGTGTCGAGCCGCTGACCGAGGCGCGCTTCTGCATCAGGGTGCGTAATGGGAGTGTCACTTCGGATCCCTGCTGTACACCGATCTGGATGATGCGTCCGCGCAGGTTCAACAGCTCCAGATTCCTGGCGAAGTAGTCGCCGCCGACGATATCCAGCACCACGTCCACACCACCGCCTTGTTGGATGCTGCGGACCTCGCTGACGAAGTCCTTGGTGTTGTAGTTGATTGCATGGTCCGCGCCCAGTCGCAGGCAGGCATTGCAATTTTCGTCGCTGCCGGCGGTGACGATGACGCGTGCGCCAAAGGCATGTGCAAGTGTAATGGCGGTGGTGCCGATGCCACTGCTGCCGCCATGGATGAGGATGCTCTCGTCCGCTGCCAGGTTGCCGGGCATGAACAGGTTGGACCATACAGTGAAGAAAGTTTCCGGCAATGCACAGGCTTCCAGCATGGACAGGCGCGCAGGAATGGGCAGGCATTGCAGCGCCGGTGCGGTTGCGTATTCTGCGTAGCCGCCGCCTGCCAGGAGTGCGCAGACGCGATCGCCAACGCGCGGCGACTGCACGTCGGCGGCGGTTTTGACCACGGTGCCGGCAACCTCAAGCCCGAGAATCTCCGAAGCATCGGCTGGTTGCGGATACAGGCCGCGTCGCTGCAAAAGATCGGGACGATTGATGCCTGCAGCGGCGACGCGTATCAGTACGTCGCCTGCGCGCGGCTTGGGCGTAGGACCGGTTGCCAGCTGCAGGCTGTTGGCATCACCTGCATCCGAAACCTGGATCAGTTGCATCTTCCGGGGAATCATCATTGAGTAGCTTTGGTGCGCGCGTCGGAGTGTTCGACCTGCTCGACGATAGCGCTCGTGTCTTGTTTCAGGCATCAATTTGCATATGATTTTGTGTGCCATGCGGGGTTATGTGTGACCTGGCTGACAACTGATCCGCCATCGAACGGGCCGATTATCGGTTTGAAAGCCTGAGTGTCACGGAAACTTGGCGTTGGCAGCGTTTGTTACGGTTGCCGGTTGCCGGTTGCCGGTTGTCTGCCAACGCCGTGGTGCCTTTTCCAGCTCGCAGCTGCGTGGTTTCAATGTCGCTTTGGTGTTTAATCCAGTGCGATGGCAGGGGGGCGTAGGCTTCGTGCCAGAGGCTGACTTTTCCATGGTTGTCGCCACGCGTCCGTTGGACTCAATTACAAAATGCTCGGCGACGCACTCACCGATGATGGCCCCGTCCAGCACCTATGCTGCGTTGAGGTGCCGGCGGTTCAAGTCGAGCACGGCATGGGTAAGCTCAAGGTTGTCCTCTCGTGAGCGCATCATGTTGTGCATGCCTCCGTCCGGGTCAGGACATGGTTGCTGCAGATGCGAGTGACGGCGGGGGCAGATGCAATTGCATGGGTTGGTAGGTCAGGCCTGCGGATTGGCCGATGTCACCGCAGCATTCGAAGCCGTAGTCCAGATAGGCGCTTACCGAAGGCAATGCCGCACTCACTGTCAGCAGTTCGCCACGGACATGCGGAAGAACAGCGGCCAGCAGCTGCCGACCAACGCCCTGCCGCTGCTGGTCGGGGGCCACGAACAGCATGGCCAGGTGCCGACCTTGCTTCAGCTCGATAAGGCCGGCCGCCTGTTCGCCGCGTTCGGCGATCAGGATCAGGTTGTCCTGCGCCATGCGTGCAGCAAACGCTTCGGTTGCTGCAATTGCGAGGAACGTGTTGATGCCTTCCTCGGCCAGGGTAGGGGCCACCGAGGCCATGAACGCGCTGATGCACACTGTATTGGCGGCGTGCAGGTCGGTAGGGCTGAGTGGGCGTACGGTCAGCATTGCGCTCACAGGCTCTGCTCGCGAGACGGCTGAGACGGGCCTTCTGCCTTCTTCAACGCCATGCCGACAGTCGCCGGTGCGGTCAGCGAGAAACCGAACTGCTGATAGAGCCGATACGCCTCGCCGTCGGCCAATAGGCTTACATAGCCGGAGGCGGGAACTTCGCGCTGCAGATAGGCTTGGATCTCTCCCATGATTTTTTTGCCCAGGCCGCGGCCTTGATGTGCAGGCAGTACCGCGATGTCCACCACCTGATAGAAGGTGCCTCCATCACCGATTACCCGACCCATCGCCACGGTTTCGCCTTCATGGATGACCTGCACGGCGAACAGCGAATTGGGTAGGCCGCGGCTCGCTGCTTCCAGTGTCTTTGGGCTAAGGCCGGCAGCTTGGCGGAGGTGTCGATATATTTCGACCGAGGGCGTGGCGTAGCTGATGTTGTAGTTGTCCGTGGTCATCTCGTTTCTTGGTCGATGCGGGGTGTTGCGTATCGGCGTGCGTCCAGCATTCCTGCCAACTATCGTTTTATCGTGTGGGTGAAAACTTGGCAAATCGTGACCAGTGATCGCCAAAGCCATGACTGTGGAAGAAAGGCAAAAAAGAATGGGCGGCGTGCCGGCTTGTGGGAGCGGCGTAAGCCGCGAAGCTGACATTGCTTGAGCCATGCGTATCTGTGCAGTCTGATGATGTGCCTGCTTCGCGGCTTACGCCGCTCCTACAAACAAAGCCGGGCATGCGGTTGGTGCGTGATGGAAGAAATGCACAAAAAAAGCCCGGGCACTGCCCGGGCTTTTCAGTAGACAAACCAGCCGGACTTACTCGATCGGCTGTTCCAGCATCAGCTGGCGTGCGAAGCGTACCGGCGGCGCGCCGTAGGACAGCATCTGGTCGTGGTAGGCCTTCAGGTTGAAGTTGGCACCTTGCTTTTCCTGCACGGCCTTGCGGGTGTCGAAGTGCTCCTGTGCGCCGACGAAGTAGGTCGGCAGCTGCGCGGAGGTGAGCTGCGCGCGCACCCACTTGCCCGAGGCTTCGCTTTCCTGCTGGAAGGCGTCGTGGGTCATCAGCTGCATGGCCTGCTCACGGCTCCAGTTGTCCACGTGCACACCCTGGTCGAGGATGGCATTGGCAATGGTGCGCAGGTAGAACTTCAGCTGCACCAGGTGGAACAGCGGGTCGTTATCCAGGTAGCCCTGTTCCTGCATCATGCGCTCGGTGTAGACCGCCCAGCCTTCTGCAAACAGGCCCGAACGCAGCACCGCGCGCAGCGTCGACGGGAACTTGCCCGAGTGCCAGCCTTCCAGGTAGTGGCCCGGCGTGCCTTCGTGGATGGACAGCAGGTGGATCATGCGGCTGTTGTATTCGCGCAGGAAGGAGTCGACCTGCTTGTCGTTCCAATCGTCCGGAATCGGCGAGACCGCGTAGAAGGTCTTCAGGTTCTTGTCCAACGGGCCCGGCGAGTCGCAATAGGCCACGGCCACGCCACGCTGGAACTCCGGCATCAGGATGATGTCGACCGGTGCGTCGGGCAGGGTCATCAGGTCATGCTTGCGCACGAATTCGGTGGACTGGTCCAGCGCAGCCTTGGCGTCGTCCACGACCTTGTCGCGGGCCGGCTTGTCGGCATAGGCCAGTTCCAGCGCAGCTTCGATAGCCTTCTGCTGCTGGTCATCGGTCGGGTTGGCCGGCATTTCCGGTGCGCCCGGCTTGTCCTTCAACACCACCTGGGCGATGCCGTACATGTCCTTGCGCACGCGGGTCAGCTCGGCGCGGGCACGCTCGCCGATCTCGGCGCGCGACAGCGAGGAGTTGAGCGAGAACTTCAGCTTCTGGTCGTACTTCTCCGCACCGATGCGGAACTCGCCCTTGGCATTCGGCACCAGGGTCTTGTCGAGCCAGGTCTGCTGTTCTTCGACAGCGCTGGTCAGCGTGGCGATGGCGGCCTTCAGGCGCTCCTGGTCGGCGGCTTCGAGCTGGCCGATGTTGGGCACGATGAAGGTTTCAACCAGGCTGAGGATGCCGCGGTTCTGCTTGGCGACGGTTTCGGCGTGGATCTTCGGCACGCGTGCCGGGTCCAGATTGGCGCGGGCGGCGGCGAAGATCTGCGGGATCAGTTCGATGCGTGCGGTAGCCGACTTCAGGCGCTCCGGCAGCGGCGCGAACTCGCGTGCCATCAGACCGTAGATGGCGCTGCCGGCCAGGCCGTTATAGACCTGCGGGTCCCACTTCCACGCCTGCATGGTCTCGTTGGACCAGATGTCCGACTGCAGCTGGTTGCGCAGGATGGCGGCATCCACCTGGTTTTCGCGGCCGAGCTTGCTGACGTCGAGCTTGTCCAGCTCGGCGAGCAGGGCCTTGCTGGCGTCCAGGCTCTTCTGCTGGCCGGCGGCGCTGAGGTCATCGAGCTGGCTGTCGTAGCGGTGATCACCGATCTGGGTGGCACTGACCGGCGACAGCTGCATCCAGGTGTCCAGTGCCTTCTTCGAGAGCTCGGCGAACTGGGCGTCGGCCTGGGCCTGCCCAGCCTGCTCGGTGGTGGCGGACGGAGCGGTCGGGGCGTCGCCGCTCTGGCAGCCGGCGAGGCTGGCGAGCAGGGCGGCGGCGAGCAGGTGCTTGCGCATCGGTGATCCTGTTACTGAGGGAATCCCCGAGCATAGGCGGACTGGGCAAGCGGCGCACATGCCGTTGGTTGGTGGCGGCTTGCCAAAACGGGCGGTTCGGCGCAGACGGCGACTGCGCTCACCCGGCTACCTCGCCGTGCACAAATTTTTAGCCTTCGTATTCAGCTATATCGCTATGCTGCCGCCACGAAACCACCTGGAACATGGAAGCATGAAGCAATTGCACGGAAGTACCTTGGCCTTGGCACTGGGCGCGCTGCTTGCGCTGGGCGGTTGCGCCAAGCATGAGATGTCGGCCGATAGCGCGGCCAGTGCCGCCGATGCGGTGCAATCCCCGGAAGGCGCATTCCTGGCCTACGAGCACACGGTGCAGCTGCAGTTGCCGGGCAAGGACATAGCACCAAGGGTGAAGGCTGTATCCGATGCCTGCCAGGGCGCCAAGTTCGGCGACTGCGCGGTGCTCAACGTGTCCCAGCAGGGCGGTGATACGCCGCGCGGTTCGATCAAGGTGCGCGTCGCCCCCAAGGGCGTGGAGCCGCTGATCGCGCTGGCCAGCGACAAGGGCGAGGTGACCACCCGCAATACCGAGGCCGAGGATCTGGCCCAGCAGGTGGCCGACACCCAGTTGATGCAGGACCGTTTGAAGGCCGAGCACGAGCGGCTGGTCGAGTATCAGCAGCGCAAGGATCTGGCGGTGGCGGACCTGCTGACCATTTCGCAGCGCCTGTCGGAGATCGAAGCCGGTCTGCAGCAGGCCAATCGTGATTCGGCGCAGCAACACCGCCGCATCGACACGCAGCTGGTTACCATCAATATCGAATCGACCAACAGTCAGCGCAATCGCAGCGAGATCGGGCAGGCATTCGGTGACTTCGGTGAGATCTTCACCACCAGCCTGGCCTATGTGATCCGAATTGCTGCTGGCCTGCTGCCGGTGATTCTGATTGGTGGCTTCCTCGCATGGCTGTTGCGCCTATGGTGGCGCCGCCGCAAGAAGAAGTAATCCTCGGCTTTGTGGGAGCGGCGTAAGCCGCGAAGCCGATGCTCTGAAAAGACACCAGCTTCGCGGCTTACAGATACGCCCAAGGAACAGTATCCGATGGATTTTGTGGGAGCGAGGTCAGTCGCGAAGCTGACGATCTGAAACGTCGCCAGCTTCGCGGCTCACGCCGCTCCCACAATCTTGTATCAAGCATCAACCGTGCAGATGCAGCTCTGGAATGCGCTTCTCATGCGCGGCAAACAGTTCCTGGAACTCTTCCTCGTTGAACTCATCGGGCAGATAGACCGCCACCTGGCCGCTGACGCCATTGGCATCCACCCGTTCGCGCGGCCCAGCCCGCAAAGACACTTCGCGATCCTTGAAAGTAGTGACCCATGGGGTCTCATCCCACTGCGTCACTTCAGCGTTGTCTGCATCCCAGATCACAACAATCGTAAACATGGCGTCTCAACTCTTCAGGGCGCGGTGTTCGCTGGTGATGGTTGCACCTTCCCCCATCACTTTTGTGACCGGTGTGCGGGTAGCTACGTCCAGTAGTCGTTCCCATTGTTCGCCAGTCAACGCGCCGGTAGCGGAAAGAATGCGGTGCACCTGCAGCTTACCGGCTTCATCGCGGCTGGAGGTGAGATCGGCGTTGAACTCACCCAGCTCCCAACCTTTTTTCTCTGCATACATCCGCAAGGTAATCGCGGTGCAGGCTGCCAGCGATGCCAGATACAGATCGAATGGCGCCATGCCCGCGTCCTGCCCGCCCAACCGGGCTGGCTCATCGGCAACCAGACTGTGAACGCCGTTGCTGATGTGATGGGCGTAGTTGCTTGCAGTTGATTCAATGGTGACGTGGGCCATGGCAGCCTCCTTCGGAACGAATCGCCAAACTACTGCGATACAGGCAGCTCCGGTAGTCACCGTTTATTGCCTGCATCGTCCCATTGCCTGAACGATGCCGTCGTTCACATCGTCACGATGGCTGCCGTGCCAGCGTGATGGGCAACTGCGGCTTCCTCAAGTAGGCAATTGACCGCAGTCTTCAGCATCTTCGGCGCGATGAAATGGCGATGCATCGGGTCTACCGCTGCCATGTACAGATGCCCGAAGGGGTTGCGGCATTGCACGCGGGTGGAAAGGCTGAAAGTGATCAGCTCGCCATCGCGCTGCACCGCGACGCTGGAACGGAATTGCAGATGGCGATCATCGGCACCGAGCAGCACCTGCGCCGAGTTGGCGCTGATGGAAGATGCCAGCACCGGGAAACGTTGGGCGAAGCGTTGTGTTGGCGCATCGTTCAATAGCGACGACACCGGGCAACCCAATGAAGAGGTGCGCAGTCGCAACGGCCGCGCCAATAGATTCCTTAGCCGCATCAGTCCGCTGACGCTGCCGGCGGGTTGCTGGATGAAGGCTGCGAGCAACGCTGCCAGCAATTGTTCCGGATTGCTACCGACCAGCCAGCGCTGATCCATCTGCACCTCTACGTGGTCCTGATGGTGGTGATGCGGCAGTTGTTTGTCCAGCAGCGAGTTCGGCGGAAGATGATGGTTGCTGTGTGCTCGCAAGGCGGGCAGCCGGTGCGAACGGGTACCGCTGCGTGGACGAAGTTGCACCAGCTGTTGGCGCAACTGCCCTGCATGCCGGCGCAGAAGCGCACACGCCCAGGCTTGCCGAGGCTTGGGATCGAAACTGAGTACGCTGGTCCACACCTCGGTTTGTTGTGTGTGCTGCTGCAGTGCTGCTGGCATCAGTTCAGTGAGGCTTGCGAGGTCGGCTTCGCCGCGCATGACCTGTGCCTGCAGCGTGGGATCCAACGCGCCTGCGGTTTCATCAGGGTGGCAGGAAACCGCAAACAGGGCAGGATGCCTGCCATTGCCGCGCAGCGGCTCAAACTGGTGCCAGGTGTTGGCGGCCATGCGCACCGTGAACAGGCAATCGGCGGGAATTTCGACGTGGCGCAGGGCGCGCTGGATATCCATCGACGTATCGCAGGCCGAACCAGCGGCGATGAAACGCAGGCGCGCGCCGCCGCTGCCGCTGATCGCGGTGAACACACGCGGTGCAGCATGACGATGGAAGGGGTGACCATTACTGCCCACCGAGAACGTGTAGAGCGCGGCGTTGTCGCCGGCCGCCAGGTTGGGTGCTGAAAGCCGCGCCGAAGGCTCGTCCAGCGCATCGTTGAAATGCGCATGCTGGGCCTGGCGTGCACCTGCTGCTGTTGCAACCGCATCGCCGGCGCCTACATCCAGCTGGCTCAGTAGTGTGACTTCCGCAGCACGGCTGCCATCACTGGCATTGATCGAGACATGCGGAAAGCTGCTTTCGTTGGGAGTGCGACTGCGTTCCATGCGATGCCTCGTTGTAGTCAGCTGGCGGGTTTTGCCTTGGTCTTGGCATTGCGTCGTGATTCGCGCTGCAGCGGCCCGGCCGTTGGGCAGACCTCGAAGGCGAAGCGGCTCAAAGTGTTGACCATGTTGTCGGGGGTAAGGCGGTAGAAAACGAATTGGCCGCGGCGCTCGCTGGTGACCAGCCCGGCGGCGGTGAGAACCGACAGGTGGCGCGAGATGGCCGGCGCGCTCATCTCGAAACGCTGACCAATCTCGCCTGCGGTGAGTTCCTGCGCCGACAGATAGGCCAGGATCTCCCGGCGCGGGCGCGAGGCAAGGGCTTCGAAGATCTGATCGGCAGGCATGGATAATGAGTTAACTAATTCGTTAATTCATTAAGCGCCTGATTGCCGGGGCATGTCAAGCAAGGTGCCTGTAGTGCCGAGCCATGCTCGGCAGGGGCCTTCCCGGTAAAGCTTCTGCCGAGCATGGCTCGGCACTACATTGGATGTTCTTTACTGGATGCTGTTTACCGGATGCGCACTGGCAGCGGGATGTTGCACAGGTCGATATGGCCGGCGGCGCGCTTGTAGAAGCCGTCCACGCGGTTACGCCGCGCTTCCACCGCATCGGCGAAGGTCTTCGAATCGGTACGCAACACCTGCAGATTTACCCGCTGTGCTTCCGGCAATTCGCTGGCCAAGGTAATAGCCTTGATCTGCGTGCGCTGCGCGGGGTCTTCGTAGAAGCCCATCGGGTCGGGGCCGCGCTTGATCGTGCTCAACAGTTCCATGCCCTTGAGCACGCGCCCAACCAGGGTGATGTTGCGGTCCAGCTGACGTGGTGATTGGCCGGTGACCACATACAACTCCGCACCGACGCTGCTGTCCTCATCGTTGTTGCGGCCTGCGCCCAACGCGCCGTAGCAATGCGCCAACCAGGCATTCTTGCCATCGCTGCCCACCGCGAAGTCGCCCACGAAACCGGTCCTGCTGGCCCAGCCATCACGGTCGGGCAGGGCGGTGAAGGCCAAGCCTTCCAGCGGGCGCTGGAACTCTGCAGGCAGGTGGGTCTTGGCGCTGCCCATCGACTTGGCTTTGGCCGCATCGTCGGCCTCGGCGTCGCCGAACTGCACCACGAAGTTGTCCTGCGAGCGGTAGATGCTCAGCCCATCCCAGAAATGCTCCTTGGCCATCGTGCGGATGTTGCCGGTGTGCTCGGGAGCGAACTGCGGGGCGAGCTCGATGATGACGCGGCCGCCTTCAAGATCCATGTACAGCGTGTTCTCCGCTGCTGGGGTGTGCCAGTCACTAGCCGGTGCGGCATCGATGATCTCCTGCGCGCTGCGGTATTTGGCGGGGGCGTCGGCCGCCAGCAGCGGCAGCGGGGACAGCGACAGGGCCAGGGCAAGCAGGCAGGGACGTAGCGTCATCGGGCGCATTCCGGTTGGGTGTTCCCTGATTCTGCGCGATTGCCTCCGCCGCCCGCCAGCCTCATGACCGTGGTGGGGGTGACTACCGGCATATTCACTATAGCGAACTAAACACTAGTATCTAGTTCACGTTAGTCGGCAGGAGTGAGGGCCATGACTGAATTGGATGCATATCTGCGCAAGTTCCAGAAGGAATTGAGCACAGGCACGGTGTCGCTGGCCTTGCTGGCGGTGCTGGCCAAGGCGCCGGAGCCGCTATATGGCTATCTGATTGCCAAGGAGCTGGAGCGGGTTGGCGACGGGGTGCTCAGCGGCAAGCAGAGTGCGTTGTACCCGGTGCTGCGCAATCTGGAAGGCGCTGGCCTGCTGGAAAGTCACGTGGAGCCATCGGTGGCCGGACCGCCGCGGCGCTACTACCGCATCAACGACGATGGCCGCGCCGCGTTGCGGCAGTGGATCGCAGCGTGGAATGCCACCCGGGACTCGGTCGAGTCCGTACTGGAAGGAATCAACTGATGAATACCGAATACATTGCGCGACCGCTGCCGACGACGATTCCCGAATATCTGGACCAGTTGCGCGCTGCCTTGAGTGGCGCTGATCTGGCGATGATCCAGGACGCGCTGTACGACGCGGAGGAGTACCTACGCTCGGAGCTGGCCGAGCAGCCAGGCAAGAGCGAGGCCGAGGTGATTGCTGGTGTGGCCGGTAGCTACGGCGCACCGGAGGAAGTTGCGGAGATCTATCGCGAAACCGAGGTCACCGTGAACCGCGCCATGCGTACACCGCGGCCAGCAGCGCGGCCGCAGCCTGTAATGGCGATGGCGGCAGTGGGTGCCACGGCTTCGTCCGTCGAGCCAGGCGCTACCGCATCGGTTGCTGCGCCGGTGCAGCGCTCCTTGCTGGCACGCTTCTTCGGTGTTGCGCTGGATCCACATACCTATGGCGCGCTGTTCTACATGCTGTTGTCGCTGGCCACCGGCATCTTCTTTTTCACCTGGGTGGTCACCGGTCTGTCGCTGTCGGTATCGCTGTTGATCCTGATCATCGGTATTCCGATCCTGTTGTTGTTCCTGGGTTCGGTGCGGGTGTTGTCGCTGGTCGAAGGTCGCATCATCGAGACCATGTTGGGTGTGCGCATGCCGCGTCGTCCCACCTATACCGATCGCAGCCAGGGTTGGCTGCAGCGCATCGGTGCGATGTTCTCGGACGGTCGCACCTGGCTGACCATGCTGTATTTCGTGTTGATGCTGCCGTTGGGCACTCTGTACTTCACCGTGGCGACGACCTTGCTGTCGACGTCTTTGGCGCTGGTGTTCGCACCGGTTGCAGCGCTGGTTACCAACGAGCCGATTGGGCTCTGGATCGATGGCATCAACGTTGGCAATGCGTTCTGGTTGTGGCCGGTGTTGGTGGGTGTAGGCGTGTTGCTGCTGTTCGGCACGCTGCATCTGGCACGTGGCGTCGGCAAGCTGCATGGCGCGATGGCCAAGCATCTGCTGGTTCGGTTGTAAGCACGACGGGATGATGGAATGCAGACGGGATGATGGAATGCAGACGAGGGCGCCGATGGCGCCCTCGTTTTTTGTAGTGCCGAGCCATGCTCGGCAGAGGCGTTACAGATAAACCCTTTTGTCGGAGCGGCGTCAGTCGCGAAGCTGGTAGAAGGCCCGATGGCAGAAATGCCCAACCAGTCATTGCTGCCAGCTTCGCGGCTGACGCCGCTCCTACAATTCTGGATTGCTGGTAAGGCCCCTGCCGAGCATGGCTCGGCACTACCTCGCGTTATGCTGGTGGAGGATTTTTTTTTGGAGAACGCCATGGCCAATAAAGGCTGGTTCTACGTGGCCCTGACCTGTCTGTTCGAGCTGGTTTGGGTGTATGGCTTCAATGTGGCAGCCACGTGGTGGCATTGGATACCGATCATCGCGGTGATCGTGGTGGACTTCCATTGGCTGGCCAAGGCCTGCGAGTCATTGCCTACCGGCACCGTGTACGCGGTGTTTGCCGCTGTTGGTACGGTGGGCACGGCGTTGATGGATATCTTCTTGTTCGATGGCAGCTTCAGCCTGGCCAAGGGCGTGTTCATGGCGGTGCTGGTGGCAGGCGTGATCGCGTTGAAACTGGCTGATGGCAAGGCGGCCGCCGGGCCTGACGCAAACGGGCAGGGAGGCTGATATGGGCTGGTTTCTGGTGATCGCCGCTGCCTTGATGGAGACGGTAGGCGTGATTGGTTTGAAGCGTTACAGCGGGCACAAGAGTCTGTTGAATGCGACCTTGTTTTTCGGCGGGTTTGGCGCCTCGTTCGTGCTGCTGTACCAGTCATTCCGCTATATCCAGCTGAGCATTGCTTATGCCGTGTGGATTGGTTTGGGAACGGCGGCTGCGGTGCTGGTGAACATGCTGTTTTTTGGTGAGTCGCGGAGCACCGCGCGCCTGCTGAGTCTGGCGGTGATTGTTGTCGGGGTTGTGGGGTTGAAGGCGGTTTCTTGAATGCAGAAGGCCCCGGGAGTGCCGGGGCCTTGGTGTTGGTGCTTCTTTTTCTCGGGCTTCGGTTCGACTGCCGTTGTCTACATTTTTCAGACTTCGGTTTGCCCTCACCCCAACCCCCGCTCCGCGCCCCGGCCCTTGCGCTGGCGCAAGGGCGTTCGATGGGCAGCGAACCAATGGTTCGCAAGCTGCCCCTCTCACCCCGCAGGGAGAGGGGCTTTAAGCCAAGGCTCAGCGCTGGGCGCGGCGGCGTAGCGGGGTTACGTTGCTGCTGGCTTTCTTGGCTTTTTTCGCCGCCGGTTGCGCGGCTTGGGCGCTGAAGAAGTCCCGCATCTTCGGGTACACCACTTCGCGCCAGCGGCGGCCGCTGAAGATGCCGTAATGGCCGGCGCCCTCGACGATGAAGTGGTCGCGGCGCGATGCCGGGATGCCGGTGCACAGCGCCTGCGCGGCTTCGGTCTGGCCAAGGCCGGCGATATCGTCCAGCTCGCCCTCGATGCTTAGCAGGGCGGTGTCGCGGATGGCCGAGGGGTCGACGTGTTCGCCACGCACATACCATTCACCACGCGGCAGCAGGAATTCCTGGAACACCACGCGGATGGTGTCCAGGTAGAACTGCGCCGGCATGTCGAGCACGGCGTTGTACTCGTCGTAGAAGCGGCGATGCGCGTTGGCATCGTCCAGATCGCCCTTGACCAGGTCGGTGTAGAAATCCCAGTGCGACATCAGGTGGCGACTGGGGTTCATCGACATGAAACCGGCGTGCTGCAGGAAGCCCGGATAGACGCGGCGGCCTTGGCCCGGATACGGCGCCGGAATGGTGTGGATGACGTTGTTCTCGAACCACGACATCGGGTTGCGGGTGGCCAGATTGTTGACCGCAGTCGGACTGCAACGCGCATCGATCGGGCCGCCCATCATCACCAGCGAGCGCGGCGTGGTTTCGCCACGGCTGGCCATCAACGACACGGCAGCCAGTACCGGCACGGTCGGCTGGCAGACGCTGACCACGTGCACGTTGTCGGCACCGAGGTGGCGGATGAATTCCTGCACGTACTCGATGTAATCGTCCAGGCCGAACTCGCCCTGTTCCACCGGCACCATGCGTGCGTCGACCCAGTCGGTGACGTAAACGCGATGATCGCGCAGCAGGGTACGCACGGTGTCGCGCAGCAGGGTGGCGTGGTGGCCGGACAGCGGCGCTACCACCAGCACGATGGGCTGGGCGAGCAGGGCTTCAACCTTGGAGGTTTCATTGCTGTGGCGCTTGAAGCGCAGTAGCTTGCAGAACGGCTTTTCGACCTCGGTGAGCTGGGCGATCGGCACGATCTCGCCATCAAGCTCCAGCTCGTGGATGCCCCATTCGGGCTTCTCATAATCCTTGCCGAGGCGGTGGAACAGCTCGTTCATCGCCGCAAAGCGATCAGCGCCCGGCATCGACGACCACCAGTGGCCCGAATTATTGAAGAACGCCGCATTTGCCTGCGCTTGGTGAACCCAGGGCGCAAGCAGGTTGCGGGTCAATTCATGCAGTTGATAAAGCATGACGTCCCAATATGTACAGTCATATGATGCTGTGCAGCATAGCGCACTATCGCAGAGCGCGAGTTAAGCCGGTATCGGCCTTTAGTCGGCTCTTTCCAGCGCGGCGATGTCTTCGCTGAACGACGGCCCCAGCCAGCAATGCGAGCCGACCCCGCGGAAGCCCGCTTCGCGCAGCTGGCGCTTGTACCAGCGGGCAGGGCGCTGCTGGAAGCCGTCATGGTCGCCATGGAACTCGTCCTCGGCAGTGAACAGCTCCAGGAAGGCGACCCCGCCGCACAGTTCAGCCAGGCCCGGCAGGCCCTGACGCAGCTCGCGGCTGGGCACGTAGTGCATGACGTCCGAGCAGACCAGCAGGTCGACCGGTGCGCAGGGGCGCAGCCACTGGAAGTCGCCGAAGCCGGCCAGGTGCAGGTTGCGGGTGCGGCCATAGCGACGCACCGCGTACTCGCTGCTGTCAAAACCCATGTACTGCAGCTTGGGCCGCAGCTTGAGCAGCGGCGCACGCCAGGCGCCTTCGCCGGCACCGATGTCGAGCACGCTGCGGATAGGGCGTTCCAGGTAGTACTCGGCTGCGGCGACAGCCAATTGCACCTTGCGGGCCAGGCGCGCTGCGCCGCCGATATCGTCGCGGCGGTACCAGCGTTGGAAGTAGTCGGCGTCGTACTGCTTGTCCTGCATGTGCGTGTCTTGTGCGAATGGGCGAAAATGGCGCTCATCCTACGCCGCCGATGGAGCCAGCGCATGCAGTCGTATTTTTGGGTAAAGACCTTCCACCTTGTGTTCGTGGTGGCGTGGATGGCGTCGGTGTTCTATCTGCCGCGGATCCTGGTCAATATCGCCGAGGCTGCGGGCCAGCCGCAGGTGGTGGAACGACTGCAGTTGATGGGCAAGCGCCTGTACCGGTTTGGCCACGTGATGTTTGGCTTTGCCTTCATCCTTGGGCTGGTGCTGTGGCTGGGCTACAAGGTGTTGCCGGAGTTTCCGACCATGGTGGCGCCGGGCGCTGCCGGCTGGCTGCATGCCAAGTTGGGACTGGTGGTCTTGCTGATGGTGTATTTCACCTTCACCGGGCGCTGGTTGAAAGGCACGATCAAGGGCAAGGCATTGCCGTCCTCGGGCACGCTGCGCTGGTTCAATGAGCTGCCGTTGGTGCTGTTCATTGCGATTGTGTACTTGGTGTTGGCGAAGCCGTTTTAAGTTCTTTGGGGGTTGCTGCGAAGATCAACAGCACCCCTCCCAACCCTCCCCTGCGCTGCGCGCCAGGGAGGGCTCGCTTCCGCCCCCTCCCTTTGGCGCAGCCAAGGGGAGGGCTGGGGAGGGGTAAGCTTCAAACGCTACCGTCCCCGCAATGCCTCCGCGAACTGCGTATAGCCAAACACATCGTTGTGATCGGCATCAGCGATGGTTACCGCCTGCGCCACGCCGGGCTGGAACTCCCGCAGCAGCCGCAACGAACTCGCATTCGGAATCACCTCATCCCTGCCCGCGATGATCAGCGTGGTGGGAGCGGTGATCCGTGCGGCGTGACGCCATGAATCGTAGTGATCGCGCAGCAGCAGGCGCACCGGGAAGGCCGGGAACATGCGTGCAGCCAAGCCGCCAATGCTGTCGTAAGGGGTGATCAAGACCAGACGTTGAATTGGTCTTGCAGCGGCGACTTGCACGGCGACGCCGGAGCCGAGGCTGCGGCCAACCACGATGATGTCGTGTGCCTGGTTGCTGTTGGTGCCGTCATACAGTGCCAGCGCATCGCCAATAAGCGTGGCTTCGGTCGGTGAGCCGCTGCTGCCGCCATAGCCGCGGTAGTGCATCGCGTGGATGGCAGCACCGGGAAAGGCCTGCTGCAGCATCGGCAGTGCCTGCGAGACGTCTTCGGCATTGCCGCCGAAATACAGAACGAGCTGCGTGCTGTGCTGCCTGTTGCTGGAGACGATGATGTCGGCGTCTCCACGAGGCAGCGTCCAGTGCGGTACATCGGCACTGCGTGGGGCCGGGTGGTAGAGCATGCTGCGGGCATTGAAGGCGAGCAGGGTGCAGGCGATCAGGTACATGCTGGCGAGCAGGCTGACGGCGATCAACAGGATTTTCAGGCTGGTGATCATGCTGCTTGGCCTCGCCGGGGATGGGGGGAAGGCAGGTAACACAGTCCATTTGCGCAGCGCGTCGCCACAATCCGGTGCCAGCAAACAGGCGGCTACCGTGTTTGTAGGAGCGGCGTAAGCCGCGAAGCAAGTACATCACCAGATGGCGCAGGTGCCAAGGGCTTCAGCAGGGTCAGCTTCGCGGCTCACGCCGCTCCTACAAAAGCCATGATCCTGCGCTCAGCCCGCCGGCGTCAGCTGCCTTAGTTCCTTGCGCGCGGCATCGATCCACGCACGCTGCGCCTGCTGGTAATAGCGCGGCGAGGTCTCGGCGCGGTCGAGGATGTTCTGCAGTTGCCTGGCAGCGTCGTCCTCGCGCCCGGCGCGCTTGAGCAGCAAGGCATAGCGCAGCCGCGCTTCTTCGCCCGGGTAGCCGCCGATCATGGCTTCGTACTCGTGCAGGGCGGCAGGGATGTCGGCGCTGTCTTCCACCGTGCGGGCATACAGCAGGTGGCCGTCATGCGAGCGGAAGTTGGGATTGGCGGCGATCAGCGCTTCCAGTGTCTGGCGTGCCTGCGCCGGTTGCTGCAGACCGTACTGGGCCTTGGCCAGGCCCAGCATCAGGTCCGGGTCCTGGCTGTGCAGTCCGCGTAGTGCACCCTCGTACAGCGTCGCCGCTTCGGCATATTCGCTGCGGTCCAGGTGCTCCTGGGCCAGGCGCCTGCGGTTGTCTGCAGTGTCAGATACCCGCAGGTGTTGGTCGGCCTGGCGCTTGCCACGCGTCGGGTCGATCTGGTCGCGGACCTTGCGCAGGCCACGACGCGCGGTCGGGCTGTTGCGCAGCTCGGGCAATACCTCGGCGATCACGTAGATCAGCACTGCCAGGTACGAGAAGAACAGCAGGATGAAGATCCAGTACAACGGCCGCCCGGTGCGCACGACGTGCACGCAGCAGGCGACCTGCAGGACTATCGAAAGCAGAATGATCGGACTCATCCGTGTGCCCTCGGCTGTATTGGCGTGATTACGCCGTCTCGTAGACGCCGTAGCTGCGCAGGCGCTTGTAGCGACGTTCCAGCAGCTCTTCGACCGACAGCTTGTCCAGCGCTTCCAGCTCGTTGAGCAGCACGGCTTTCAGGCGCTTGCCCATCTGGGTCGGGTTACGGTGGGCACCGCCGATCGGCTCGCGGACCATCTTGTCGATCAGGCCCAGGCTCTTCAGGCGCGGGGCGGTCATGCCCAGCTGCTCGGCGGCGTCCTTGGCCTTGCCGGCGTCCTTCCACAGGATCGAGGCGCAGCCTTCCGGGGTAATGGTCGAATAGACGCTGTACTCCAGCATCAGGGTGCGGTCGCCCACGCCCAGTGCCAGCGCGCCGCCGGAGCCGCCTTCGCCGATCACGGTGCAGATCACCGGTACCTTGAGCTCAGCCATTTCCATCAGGTTGCGGGCGATGGCTTCGGACTGGCCGCGCTCTTCCGCGTCGATGCCCGGCCAGGCGCCAGCGGTGTCGATCAGGGTCAGCACCGGCAGGCCGAAGCGCTCGGCCATCTTCATCAGGCGCAGCGCCTTGCGGTAACCCTCGGGCTTGGGCATGCCGAAGTTGCGCTTGATCTTTTCTTTGGTGTCGCGGCCTTTCTGGTGGCCGATCAGCATCACCGAGCGGCCGCCGATACGGGCCAGGCCGCCTACAATGGCCTTGTCGTCGGCAAAGGCGCGGTCGCCGGCCAGTTCCTGGAACTCGTCGCAGAAGATGCGGATGTAGTCCAAGGGGTAGGGACGTGACGGGTGGCGGGCCACCTGCAGCACCTGCCACGAGGACAGGTTGCGGAAGATCTGGGCAGTACGCAGGCGCAGCTTGTCTTCAAGCGCCTTGACCTCAGCATCGACATTGACCGCCGGGCCAGCGCTGGCATTGCGCAGGTCCTTGATCTTGGATTCCAGATCGGCGATGGGTTGCTCGAAATCGAGGTAGTTCGGATTCATCGGAAACCGTCAGCAATGAAAGGGGGGAAGTGTAGCCGAACGCGCCGTATCAACCCGTACGCGTCCGTCCGGACAATCAATTGGCCCAGGGCGGGCTGTACTTGACCTTGACCCGGCGTACGGCCGGATCCTCACGCAGGGCATCCAACAACTTGGGCGTGACCCGCACCGAGCCGCTGCTGCCCAGGTCGAGCATGCCGGCAATGCTGCCGGGCTTGCCGTTGAGCAGCAGGTCCAGGCGCAGGGGGGTACGGCCCGGGCGGGCGGTGGCGAGCAGGGCGTCGATCCGTTGCCAGATCGGGCCGCCGCGGCCGTCCACGCGCATCGACAGGCGCAGCGCGTGGTCGGCGCAGAGTTGCTCGTAGTCCCAGCACTGGCGCATGCGCAGCGCATAACCGCCGTTGAACTCGTCTTCGCGCAGGCCGCCCTTGACCACCAGAATGCGGTCCTTGGTCATCAGGTGGCCGAATTCGGCCAGTCCATCGGAGAACGCGCTGCATTCGACCCGGCCCTTGCCGTCTTCCAGGGTCACGAAGACCTGGCTGTCGCCCTTGCGGCGCACGCCAATGACCATGCCGGCCAGGATCACCGGGGATTCCTGGCGCCAGGCGCGCTTCTCGCCGTCCTTGGAGGGGAAAGCGGGGGCAATCAGTTTGTCGAGGCCGCCCAGGTCGGTGCCGACCAGTTCCTTGACGTCATCAGCATACGGGTCGAACGGGTGGCCGCTGAGGAAGAAGCCCAGCGTCTCGCGTTCGCCGTTGAGCAGCTGCGCCAGCGGCCATTCCTTGCTCTCGGGAAGATCGAGCTGGCTGGCGGTGCTGACCGGGTCCGGTGCACCAAACAGCGAGTTCTGCCCGGAGGCCTTCTCTCGTGCCATCTGCTCGGTGGCTTTGATCACCTCCGGCAGCTGCAATGCCAACGTCGCACGGTTCTTGCCGATGCCGTCGAAGGCACCGCAGTTGATCATCGCTTCCAGCGTGCGGCGATTGAGCTTGCCCGATTCCACACGTGCGCAGAAATCCAGCAGCGAAGCGTATTCGCCACCGCGCTCGCGTTGTTCCACTACCGCTTCGCAAGCGCCTTGGCCAACGCCCTTGATTGCACCCAGTCCGTAACGGATGGTGTCGGCGTTGGCCGCCTCGAACATATAGGCCGAGTCGTTGACGCGTGGCGGCAGCACGGTCAGGCCAAGGTTCTTCACCTCGGCCAGGAAGCCGACGACCTTGTCGGTGTTGTCCATGTCCGAGGACAGCGTCGCGGCCATGAACTCGGCCGGGTAGTGACGCTTGAGCCAGGCGGTCTGGTAGCTGACCAGTGCATAGGCGGCAGCATGCGATTTATTGAAACCGTAGCCGGCGAACTTCTCCATCAAGTCGAAGATTTCGTCGGCCTTGGGGCCATCGACGCCGCCGGTGGCCGCACCTTCGCGGAAGATCTCGCGGTGCTTGGCCATTTCCGCCGGCACCTTCTTGCCCATCGCACGGCGCAATAGATCGGCGCCGCCCAGCGAGTAATTGCCGACGATCTGCGCCATCTGCATCACCTGCTCCTGATACACCATGATGCCGTAGGTGTCTTTCAGGATGGCCTCGGTACGCGGATCGGGATAGATGATTTCTTCCTGGCCGTGCTTACGCGCGTTGAAGGAAGGAATCAGGTCCATCGGGCCGGGGCGGTACAGCGACACCAGTGCGATCAGGTCTTCGAAGCGGTCGGGCCGCGCGTCCTTCAGCAGGCGGCGCATGCCCGAGGATTCGAACTGGAACACCGCGCCGGTATTGCCGTTGGCGAAGATGTCCTTGTAGGTCGGGGCGTCGTCGAGCGGGATATGGGCGATATCGACCGGCGGAATGCCGGCGCGCTCATGGCGCTTGTTGATCGCCTTCACCGCCCAATCAATGATGGTCAGCGTGCGCAGGCCGAGGAAGTCGAACTTCACCAGGCCGACTTCTTCGACGTCGTTCTTGTCGAACTGGGTGACCGGGTTCTTGCCGATGCCGCCATCGTCATGTTCGGCGTACAGCGGGCAGAACTCGCTCAGTGGCTCCGGCCCGATCACCACGCCGCCGGCATGCTTGCCGGCGTTGCGGGTCAGGTCTTCCAGCTGCAATGCCAGGTCGATCAGGTCGCGGACGTCGTCTTCGGATTCGTAGCGCTGGATCAGCTCGGCCGAGGCCATTTCCGAACTTGTGCCTTCCTTGCCCTTGCCCAGCGCATCCTTGAGGTGGATGCCAAGGATGTTGGGGATCAGCTTGGAAACGCCGTCGACCAGACCGTAAGGGAAGCCGAGCACGCGGCCGGTATCACGCACCACCGCCTTGGCCGCCATGGTGCCGTAGGTGATGATCTGGCTGACGCGCTCGCGGCCGTACTTGCGCGCAACGTAGTCGATCACCTCATCGCGGCGATCCATGCAGAAGTCGATGTCGAAGTCGGGCATCGACACGCGTTCCGGGTTGAGGAAGCGCTCGAACAGCAGGTTGTAGGGCAGCGGATCCAGATCGGTGATCTTCAGCGCCCATGCCACCAGCGAGCCGGCACCGGAACCACGGCCCGGGCCAATCGGAATGCCCTGGTTCTTACCCCATTGGATGAAGTCGGCCACGATCAGGAAGTAGCCGGGGAAGCCCATTTTGATGATGGTGTTGAGCTCGAACTCCAGCCGCGCGTCGTAGTCCTCGCGGGTCATGCCGGCAGCAATTGGATGCACCTGCAGGCGTTCTTCCAGGCCGTCGCGGGAGATCTTCTGGATCCAGCTGTCCAGGGTCTGGTCGTCGGGCACCGGGTAGTTGGGCAGGAAGTAAGTGCCCAGCCGCATCTCGACGTTGCAGCGTTCGGCCAGCGCCAGCGTGTTGTCGATCGCGTCGGGGATGTCGGCGAACAGCTCGCACATCTGTTCCGGCGTTTTCAGGTACTGCTCGGCGCTGTACTCACGCGGACGCTTGGGATCGTCCAGTACGCGGCCGGTGGAAATACAGACGCGCGCTTCATGCGCGTAGAAATCATCCGGCGACAGGAAGCGCACATCGTTGCTGGCAATCACCGGCAGGCCGCGTTGACCGGCAGCCTGCAGCGCGAACTGGTTGAACGCTTCTTCGCCATCGCGGCCGGTACGGGTCAGCTCCAGATGCAGGCCGTCGCCGAATACGCGCTGCCAGTCGGCGAGCTGTTGCTCAGCCAGATCGTGGCGGCCGTCATTGGCCAGGCGGCCGGCCAGGCTGTGGCGGCCGGCCAGCGCGAACAGGTTCTTGCAGCCGTCCTTCAGCCACTGCGGATGCACAGCGACGCCACCTTCATTGCGATGGCCTTCCATCCACGCACGGGTCAGCAGCCTTGACAGGCTCAGGTAGCCCTCGCGGTCGCGGCATAACAAGGTCATGCGCCAGGGGTCCTGGCCGTCCTCGGTGATCAGCAGGTCGGCACCGGCGATGGGCTTGATGCCTACGCCTTCGGCAGCCTTGTAGAACTTCACCAGCGCGAACATGTTGTTCAGGTCGGTGACGGCCAGTGCCGGCGCTTTCATTTCGACCGAGCGGCTCAGCAGGTTGGGCTGCTTGGCCTTCTTGGGGTCGGCCTGATCGGGCTTGGCGGGTACGCGGATGGTGGAGTCCACCATCGAGAATTCGGTGTGGACGTGGAGATGGACGAAGCGGGAAGAAGTAGACATGCGGAGCCAGAAGTATGCCGGTGCAGGGTAGCGACGGGGGCGGGGTGGGGCAAGGCTTGACATGCCTGCTACCTGCGCCGGCCCGGGCCAGTGGCCCGCATGTGCACACTATCAGGACGGGCGTTGGGCTGACGGCAATGCTCGTCAGGCTCCGTCCGCCGGGCTCCAGCATGATCCTGGTGGTTCTGGCTGGAGCCCGGCCGGTGTCGCTGTCAGTGGATGCGGAAGTAGCTGAGCGGTTCAGGTGCGTAGCTGCTTTCACGCACCCGGCGCTGGTGCTCGTGTAGACGAGCTTCGATCTCACGCAGTTCCAGCCAGCTGCGGCGGTTGAAGGCGATGTCATGGTAGCCGCGGCCCTGGCGTTCGGCCTCCAGCTGGCGCAGGCGCTGGTAGTCGAGGAAGTTGGCCACTTCAGCGGCCAGTTTTGGCCAGGCGGTGTCGATCACGATGGCCTGGTCCAGCTGGCCGACACCGGGAACCGTGTCAGGGATCAGCTGGTGGCTGGCGTGCAGATAGGCAATGACCATATGCAGCTCGCAGCTCACCTCGGCGGCGGGCTCCCAGTCGGTCTCCTGCAGCAGCTGTTCCAGCAGGTGGGCGTGGCGCATCCGTTGCTCGATGCAGGGCGAAGCGACGTCGTCTAGGGCGGCGTTGTTCAGGTTGCGGGCCGCAGTGGCCAGCTGGTCGGTCTGCAGTGGCGGCTGGATGCGACCTAGGCGGGCCAACAGGCGATTGAAGTGTTCCACTTCACGCGGAACCAACACGTATTCGTTCACATGGCTGCGACGGTGGGGGAGGCCGCTCGGGTACTGGTCCAGAACCTGCGGCAGCGGAAGGCGGGGGTCGATGGCGTACATGGTGGTGCTCCTGCGGGTGGGGGCGTCCGGGAGGGGAGAACGCAGCGCCAGCATCCGCTTGGGCGTAGCATTGGTCATGATGGCGGGCGGAGCCTTCAGACAGTCATTGCGCTGGTTTCTGAGGAATTCATGAGGGCTTGCCGATGGGTGCGGTCGAAGACCCAGGTGACACAGCACAACCGGTCGAACGCTACCGTTTCGACGGCATCGTGGTGGATGCGCTGGCGCATACGCTCAGCCGTGACGGCCAGTACCAATCGCTGGAGCCAAAAGCATTCGCCGTGTTGTTGATGCTGCTTCGGCATGCCGATGAATTGCTGGTACGCGACCAGTTGCTGGATGCTGTCTGGGGCCATCGGCATGTGACGCCAGGTGTGCTGACCCGGGCCATCGCGCAGTTACGTTCGGTGCTGGACGACCACTCGCATGAGCCGCGTTACATCCAGACCCAGCACGGCCTGGGTTACCGCTTCATTGGCAAGTTGTTGCTGCCGGAGGGCACGGCTTCATCCGCATCGGCGGTTGAAGCGATTCCCGCTTCGCCTGCGATGGAGCTGCCTGTTGCAGTTGCTGAACTGGCCGAGCACATGGCTGCGGATATTGATCCGCATGCCGAGTCGCAGTCGCCGCCAGAACGGCGATTGTCGCGCTGGTGGCGGGAGGCGCCGAAGTTATCGCTACCGGCGTGGATGCGCTCACGCGCGTTCCTGATCGGCTGTGCGCTGTTGCTGCTGCTGTTGGGTGCGGGCTACTGGTGGTGGAGCCGCACGCCGGTTGTGGCCGGTGCTTCGATTGCGGTGATGCCATTCAGCAGCCTCAGCGACGATGCCGCCGATCGTTACTTTGCCGATGGTCTGGCGGTGGAAATGCACGATGCCCTGACCAATGTGCCGGGCCTGAAAGTGGCCGCGCGACAACTCGCGGTTCCCGCCGGCAGCGATAGCGACGGTGACGACGTGCGCCGGATCGGGCGCCGTCTGGGTGTGGCGACACTGCTGGATGCAAGCGTGCGTCGCGAGGGCGGGCGGGTGCGTATCAGTGCACGTCTATCCGATACCAATACCGGATTTACCTTGTGGGCGGAAACCTATGATCGGGAGATCAATGATGTATTCGCGCTGCAGGGTGAGATTGCGAACAAGGTTGTGCACGCCTTGCTTGGTCACCTGCCCGGAAAGACCTCCGGGGTTGCGCAGCGTTTGAGCCCGACCAACGACGTCAACGCTTACGACGCCTATCTGCGCGGTCTGGCTTTGCTGCAGCGGCCAATCGGCGAGGCCGGCAATGAGCGGGCGATGGCGGCGTTTGCACAGGCGCTGGCGATTGATCCGCACTTCGCGCGGGCCCAGGCCGGCATCTGTCGCGCGCAGATCGCGCGGCTGGAGGGAGTCAGTGACGCAGGCGCGTTTGAGCGTGCACGCCAGGCCTGCGCGCGTGCGCAGGCGATGGACCCCGGCTTGCGCGAGGTGAGCCTGGCAATGGCGGAAATCGCCCGCGTCAGCGGCCAGAACGAGCAGGCGCTACAGCTGTACCAGCAGGTCATCGATGATCCTGCGCTGCGCGCCGACGGTCTGGTTGGACAGGCACGCACCTACGCCGCGCTCGGCAAGGAGCAGCAGGCGCTGCAATCGTTCCAGCAAGCCATCACAGCGCGGCCCAGTGATGCGCAGATCTATCGCCTGCTGGGTTACCACCATTGGCTGCGCGGCGACGTGCCCAAGGCGATCGATGCGTTTGTCACCGCCACCGTACTGCAACCGGAAGACAGTCGGCTATGGGGCAGCCTGGGTGGCTTGTATCTTGCGCAGGGTGACACCGTGCAGGCCGGGCATGCGTTCAACATGTCCTTGTCGATTGAGCCCAATGCCGGTGCCTTGACCAATCTGGGCACGATGAAATTCGATCACGGCGAATACGCGCTCGCTGCGGAGTTGTTCCAGCAGGCGACGGTGTTGGAGCCGGAAGACTATCTGCATTGGGGCAATCTGGCCGATGCCCTGGCCGCCGCACCTGCAACCGCGGCACAGGCGCAGGCGCCGTATCTGCGCGCTGCGCGTCTGGCGCAGCAATACGTCGATGTCCGCCGCGATGATGCCTATGCCTTGGCCTTGCTGTCGTGGTATCGGGCCAACCTGGGCGAGCGTGCACGCGCGCTGCAGGATCTGCAGGCTGCCCGCTCGCTGGGCACGCAGGCAGCCGAGGTCGCGTTGTGGTGTGCGCAGACCTTGACCCTGCTCGGCGACAAGCCAGGTGCGCACAACTGCGTTGAAAGCGCATTGAAGCAGGGCATTCCGCAGCAGCGCATCGATGCCTTGCTGTCGCTGCAGCGTTACGCGCTGGTCGGCAGCGGTGTGCGTGCAGAGTAAGTACCGGTTTTCCCGTCCGTGGCGGCGGACCTCAGCGAGGAGTGGTCGTCATGAACTACAGAGTGTTGGTCTGTATTGCCCTTTCTGCTGGCGTCGCTGCGTGTGCCACGCGGTCGCCACCGCTGCCAAACGATGCTGTGCAGTGCCCGGCGAGGCCCCCGGCGCAGATGGTCAAGCTTGTCTATGTGGACGTGCTGGTTGGCCCGAGCGGGCCGATCATCGTTCCGGAGGTCTGTGTCGTGCGCAGCGGAACCCGCGTGCTATGGCGCACCAAAGAGAATGTGTTGGATCCTTTCGAGCTGGCGTTCGCCGAGTCCCCGGTTGATGCCCCGAATCACCGCACGCAGGCTGGTGGAGCGCCAACGGACTTTCGTTCCCAGCGCATGGGACGGCGACAGGCAGTAGAGATCGTCGCCAAGGACGTGAAAGCCGAGCAAGATATCAAGTACGACGTACGTATCGGTTCAACCCATCTCGATCCAGGGATCAAGATCATGCCGCGTTGACGGGCGCGCCGCGTGGTTCAGGATGCTTGGAGGCTCGCACGGACCGGGGCGAAGCTGCGCCGGTGCTGCGGGCAGGGGCCATGTGCGCGCAGCGCGGCCATATGGAAAGGTGTGCCATAACCCTTGTGCTGGTCGAAGCCGTACTCGGGATGCTGCTGGTGCAGCTCCAGCATGAAGCGGTCGCGGCTGACCTTGGCCAGGATCGATGCGGCCATGATGCTGCGGTCGATGGCATCGCCACCGACCAGTGCTTCAGCCGGGCAGGGCAGGCCCTTGGGAATCTTGTTGCCATCGATGCGGGCGAATTCGGCCACATGCGCCACCCCTTCCACTGCCAGGCGCATGCCCTGCATGGTGGCCTGGAAGATATTGAGGCTATCGATCTCGGCCACGTCGACCATCACGATCTTGTAAGCCAACGCGCGTTCGATGATGCGGTCGTAGAGCTGATCGCGGCGTAGTGCGGTCAATGCCTTGGAGTCGTCCAGGCCGTTGATGCGGGGGCGTTCGGGATCGAACACCACGGCCGCTACCGCGACCGGGCCGGCCAGTGGGCCGCGCCCGGCCTCGTCGACACCGGCGACCAGACGCGGGGCTTGTCGTGCGAGCAAGGCAGCGTCGTCAAACAAGGACAGCGAGACATCCGCTGCCTTGGGAGTACGTCTGGTGGTCACGGTTGGCCTTGCTTGAGCGGTGTCTGCAGCAGCCCGGCGACCGCATCGGCGGCGCGTGCCGAGGCATCCTGGCGCAGTTGCTGGTGCAGTTGCTGGTAGTCGTCCTGCAGGCCGCTGACGCAATCGGGATGCTCAAACCAGTTACGTACTGCGGCGGCCAGATTGTCTGGCGTGCATTCGTGCTGGATCAGCTCCGGGGCCAGGTCCTTGCCGGCCAATACATTGGGCAGGGCAAAGCGATTGACCTTGATCAGGCCCAGCGCCTTGACGATGCGATAGGTGAGTTCGGCCACGCGGTAGCCCACCACCATCGGTCGTTTGACCAGCATGGTTTCCAGCGTGGCGGTGCCAGAGGCCAGCATCACCACGTCTGCGGCAATCATCGCTTCGCGTGCCTTGCCATCGAGCAGGTGCAGGCGCGCGCTGGGGAGCGCCGCGCTGCGGATCTGCTCGGTGATCATCGCCTTGCACTTGGCATTGGCCGCGGGCACGACGATATGCAGGCCGCGGTCTTGTTCGCACAGCTGCCAGGCGGCGGCAAAGAACGGCGGGCCGAGTCGGCTTACTTCGCCGAGGCGACTGCCGGGCAGTACCGCGAGCAGCTTTGCCTGCTCGGGAATGTCCAGTGTTTGCCGTGCTGCCGTGCGATCACTGTGTAGCGGGATTTCATCCGCCATCGGATGGCCGACGAAGCGCGCGTCGATGCCGTGGCGGGCATAGATCGGCGGTTCCATCGGGAACAGGCACAGCACCAGATCAGCGCTGGCACCGATCTTTTCCGCACGCTTTTCGCGCCAGGCCCAGACCGAAGGGCTGACGTAGTGCACGGTGCGCAGGCCGCGTTGCTTGAGCCACTTTTCCACGCCCAGATTGAAATCCGGTGCGTCGATGCCGATGAATACATCCGGTTGCCAGTCGAGCACGCGCTGGCGGAATTCCTTGCGCAGCTTCAGCAGGCGCGGCAGATGGCGCAGGATTTCAGCCAGCCCCATCAGCGCCAGCTCGCTGGCATCAAACCAGGTCTCGCAGCCGGCATGGCGCATTGCATCGCCGCCGATGCCGGCAAATTCGGCATCGGGGTAACGTGCACGCAGGGCATTGATCAGGCCGGCGCCGAGCAGATCGCCCGACGCCTCGCCGGCAACCAGCGCGATGCGCGGCTTGCGGCCAAGCGCCGATCTGGAGTCCTGGGTCACAGCGCTCATCGCTGCAGCGGACGCTCGCCGTGCTCGATGAAGTCCAGCATCTGCTTGACGTCATCGCTGCTCTGCGCCTGCTCAGCCAGTGCCAGCTTGGCTTCGGCCAACGGCACGCCGGCCACGTAGATGGTGCGGTAAGCGCGCTTGATGGCGCTGATGCGCTCGGCGTCGAAGCCGCGACGCTTCAGGCCTTCGCTGTTGATGCCACGCGGACGGCCATGACCATCGATGCCGACCATGGTGAACGGCGGGATATCGCCGGTGACCAGTGCACCCATGCCGAGGAAGGCATGGTCGCCGATGCGGCAGAACTGGTGGGCACCAGCGAAGCCGCTGATGATCACCCAGTTGCCGACCGAGACGTGCCCGGCCAGCGTGGTGTTGTTGGAGAACACGCAATGGTCGGCCACGTGGCAGTCGTGGGCGACATGCACGTAAGCCAGCATCCAGTTGTCGTTGCCGATGGTGGTCACGCCACCGCCACCGACGGTGCCGCGGCTGAGGGTGACGAACTCGCGGAACACATTGCGATCGCCGATCACCAGCTCAGTGCGTTCACCGGCGAACTTCTTGTCCTGCGGCTCGCCGCCGACCGCAACGTGGCCGATGAAACGATTGTCGCGGCCGATCCGGGTCGGACCGTGGATGCTGCAATGTGGCCCCACTTCGGTGCCGTCACCAATCTCGACGTCGGCGCCGATCAGGGTGAATGCACCCACGCGCACGCCTTGGCCAAGTTTGGCCGAAGGATCGATGACTGCGGTCGGGTGAATCAGGGGGGCGCTATCGCTCATCGTGTGCTCCAGGCAGATTATTCGCGGGTGCCGGCGCACAGCACTTCGGCGTGTGCGACGATTTCACCATCCACCTTGGCTTCGCCGTAGTAGACCGCCATGTTGCGGATCATGCGCTTGACCTGCACATGCAGTTCCAGCACGTCACCCGGCACCACCTGCTTCATGAAGCGCACGTTGTCGACTTTGACCAGATAGAACAGCTTGGACTGCGCATCACGGCCAAGGCTGAGCTGGGTCAGCACGCCACCGGCCTGCGCCAGCGCTTCGATGATCAGCACGCCGGGCATGATCGGCTGACCCGGGAAGTGACCCTGGAAGTAGGGCTCGTTGATGGTGACATTCTTGTGCGCGACGATGCGCTTGGCGTCCACATCCAGGTCGACAACCTTGTCGACCAGCAGGAACGGGTAGCGGTGCGGGATCAACGTCTGGATGGTGTTGACGTCGATGGGCATCTGCAGTGGTGCGTTCATTCTTTCTCCTTGCTCACAGCCAGGATGCGCCGTGCCAGCGAATCGAGCTGCTTGAAGCGCGCGGCGTTTTTGCGCCACGTGCGGTTGTCGGTCAAAGGGGTACCTGACGAGTATTCGCCCGGTTCGGTAATCGAGTTGCGCACCACCGACTTGCCGGTGATGACGACGTGGTCGCAGATTTCCAGGTGGCCAACCACGCCAACGGCGCCGCCGAGCAGGCAGTAGCGGCCGATCTTGGCGCTGCCGGCAATGCCGGTGGAGCCTGCGATGGCGCTGTGCGCGCCGATCTGTACGTTGTGGGCGATCTGCACCAGGTTGTCCACGCGCACGTCTTCGTCCAGCGTGGTGTCTTCCAGTGCGCCGCGGTCGATGCAGGTATTGGCGCCGATTTCGCAATCGTCGCCGATGCGCACGCCGCCCAGCTGCGGCACCTTGATCCAGTGACCATTGTCCATCGCCAGGCCGAAGCCTTCGGCACCGAGTACGGCGCCTGGATGGATGCGCACGCGCTTGCCCAGCTTGACCCGGGCAACCAGGGTGACGCGGGCCAGCAGTTCAGTGCCGGCTTCGACCACG
Organism: Stenotrophomonas sp. STEN030; assembly: GCF_056759995.1. Lineage (NCBI taxonomy): Bacteria > Pseudomonadati > Pseudomonadota > Gammaproteobacteria > Lysobacterales > Lysobacteraceae > Stenotrophomonas > Stenotrophomonas sp. STEN030. Next base: position 30,879 of record NZ_JBRREB010000018.1, read on the forward strand.
CAGTCGTCACCGATGATGCTGCCGACGCCGATGATGCAGCTTTCGCCGATCACACTGCGCGCGCCGATGCAGACGTGCGGGCCAATATGGGCGCTGGCCGCCACCGTCGCGCTGGGGTCGATGACCGCGCTGGGGTGGATGCCGGGCTCGCGTACTGGCACGGTTTCGAACAGCGCGCCGATCTTGGCGAACGTGGTGTAAGGGTCCTTGGCGATCAAGGCGGTGCCCGGCGCGGCCTCGGCGTCATCGGCGCGCAGCAGCACGATGGACGCCTTGCTGTCGGCCAGCTGGGCCCGGTAGCGCGGATTGGCCAGGAAGGTCAGCTGCCCGGGGCCGGCATGCGCCAACGTGGCAACACCATGGATGGCAACCGACGGGTCACCGTGCACCTGCAGACCGAAACGGTCGGCAAGTTCCTGAGCGGTATAGGTAGGAGTATTCACGCAGCAAGTTTACCGTGTGCGCCGATGGCGGTCATGCGAACGGACGTTATCACCCTTGCAGGGCAAGGGCAGCGGGGTAGGCGGATCGCCCGAAGTGCAGGTGTTCCGGGGGAGCAGCACGGCGTTGACGGGACGGTCCCGTTGCACGGAGCGCATGTGAGTGCTCCGTAAAAGCAAACCCCGGGAGTGAATCGCACCCGGGGCTGGTTCATGCGGTAATTCTGGTGGAGAGCCCCCTTTGGTAAAGGGGGCGCGCCGACAGGCGCGGGGAATCGGTGGACCGAAGCGCGCCCGGATGTCATGCCTGCGGCATGACATCCGGTACCCGGGCTTCACCCGGGTCAGCGGGTCAGTTCGTCAGAACTGACCACCGAAGGTGAACTGCAGGCGCTCGATCTCGTCGCCATCTTCCTTCTTCAACGGGAAGGCATAGCTGATCGAGATCGGGCCGACCGGGGCGCGCCACAACAGGGCGACACCGGCCGAAGCGCGCAGCTCGTTGGCCTTGAAGTTGCTGGTGCCGTTGTAGACGTTACCGAAGTCGAAGAACGCCGAAACGCGTGCCGACGGGCTGTCGAACAGCTTCGGGAAGTAGGCTTCGATCGAGCCCACCGTCTTCACCGAACCACCCAGCGGCTGGCCGTTGTAGTAGCCGCCGATGATTTCCGAGCGCGGGCCCAGGGTGTTGTCTTCGAAGCCACGAACCGAGTTGGTGCCGCCGGCGTAGAAGTTTTCGAAGAACGGCAGGCCGGTCGCCTTGACCTGACGGTGGTTGGCAGTCGGGTTGCTGCCGCAGTCCACAACCTGGGTGGTGCCGATGGTGCCGGGGACGGCCGGTACCGCCGGAGTAGTCGGGGTGGCTGGCGTGCCCGGGGTACCCGGGGTGCCGGGGATATCGTTCCAGCAGATATCGCGGACCTTGTCGCTGCCGTACGAATCGCCGTAGCCCAGTTCCAGGCGGGTGTTGATCACCAATGACGGGATGATCGGCCAGTACTTGGAGAACTGATAGCTCAGCTTGTAGTACTCAACCGTCGAGCCCGGCAACGTCGCTTCCAGGCCGAGGCGCTGGTAGGTACCGCGGGTCGGCATGAAGTAGTCGTTACGGGTGTCGCGTGCCCAGCCCAGCTCTGAACGCCAGGAATGGAAGGTGCGCGTACCCACCGCATCGATGTAATCGATGATCGCCTTCGGGGTGTAACCCTGATAGGTGGTGATCTGGTTGCTGTCGATGCCGAACATCAGCGAGAACGCATCGTTCTCGGTGATCGGAATGCCGAACACCACCTGCGCCGAACCGTTGGTGCTGTTGTACTGCGCGGTGTTGAAGTCGGAGTAATCGAGCTCGCGCCAGGACAGGTTGTAACCCAGCGAGACGCCGTCGTCGGTGAAGTAGGGGTTGGTGTAGCTGAAGCCATAACGCTGCAGGTAGCTGCTGCGCGATGCTTCAACCGACACGCGGTTGCCGCCACCGAGGAAGTTGTTCTGCGACAGCTGCACCGAGGTGGTCATGCCATAGGACTGCGAATAGCCCAGGCCGAACACGAAGCTGCCGGAGGTGGTTTCCTTGACGTTGTAGACCACGTCCACCTGGTCGTTGCTGCCGGTGACCGGCTGGGTTTCGACGTCGACCGACTCGAAGTAGCCCAGGCGTTGCAGACGGATCTTGGAACGGTCGATCGCAGCCTGCGAATACCAGCTGTTCTCGAACTGGCGCATTTCACGACGCAAGACCTCGTCGCTGGTACGCGAGTTGCCCCTGAACACGATGCGGCGCACGGCCACGCGCGGGCCCGGTACCACCTGCATGTTCACCGCCACGGTACGGTCGGCGCGGTTGCTGGTCGGGATCGGATTGACCTTGGCGAAGGCATAGCCAACGTTGGACAGGCTGTTGGTGATGCCGTCAGCACTGAACTCCAGCAGGGCGCGCGAGAACGTGTCGCCCGACTTCTGGATGACCATCTTCTCCACATCTTCCTGCGGCAGGATGGTGTCGCCGGTGACCTTGATGTCGGAAATCTTGTACTGCTCACCCTCGGTCACGCCGGCGGTGACGAACATGTCGCGCTTGTCCGGGCTGATCGAGACCTGGGTGGAGTCGATGCTGAAGTCGACGTAGCCACGGTCCAGGTACCAGGAGTTGAGCTTTTCCAGATCGCCGGACAGCTTTTCCTTGGAGTACTGGTCATCGCGGCGGTACCACGAGGCCCAGTTGTGCTCCTTGGATTCCCACATGTCCAGGATGTCCGTGGCCTCGAACTTCTCGGTGCCGATCAGGTTGACGTGGCGGATCTTGGCTGCCTTGCCTTCCTTGACGGCAATGGCAACGTCGACGCGGTTACGGTCCAGCGGGCTCACCGTCGGGGTGATTTCCACGTTGTATTTGCCGCGGTCGTTGTACTGCCTGCGCAGTTCCTGGGTCACGCGGTCCAGGCTCAGACGGTCAAAGGTGCCGCCTTCGCTCAGGCCGATGTCGCTCAGGCCCTTGAGCAGCTGCTCGCTCTTGATGTCCTTGTTGCCGGTCACGGTCAACTTGTTGATCGCCGGGCGTTCCTTGACGGTGACGACCAGGATGTCGCCCTGGCGGTCCAGCTGCACGTCTTCGAAGAAGCCGGTCTTGTACAGGGCGCGGATGGTGTCGCCGGTCTTGGCGTCGTCAACCACGTCGCCGCGTTCCACCGGCAGGTAGGTGAACACGGTGCCGGAGGAAATGCGCTGCAGGCCGTCCACGCGGATGTCGCTGGCGGTAAAGGGCTCGGCTGCCTGTGCGAGCACAGGCAGGGCCAGACCAGCAGCAAGTGCGAGGGCCAGCAAGCGGCGATTGGGAAGTCGCGTCATATCACGTCCGGTTGGAGTCGATTTCGATAATGCGTGGGTGCCGGCGTAAGACGGCGACAACGGGAAAAAGTTCATCGCGGAACCAAGCTGAGGATGTCGTTGTAGAACGCCAGTCCCATCAGCCCGGCCAGCAGTGCCAGACCGATGAATTGGCCGGCAGCCATGGCACGCTCGCTAAGCGGGCTGCCCTTGACCAACTCGATAAGGTAATACAGCAGGTGCCCGCCGTCCAAGATTGGGATGGGTAGCAGGTTGATGATGCACAGGCTCAGCGACAGCAAAGCCAGGAAATACAGGAACCAATCCAGCCCGCGTTCAGCCGAGGCGTTGGCGACGCGGGCGATGGTGATCGGCCCGGAAATGTTCTTTACCGAGGCGTGGCCGGTCAGCATGCGGCGCATCATGCCCAGCGAATCTGCTGCCAATTTGCCGGTTTCGCGCACTGCAGCGGGCAGCGCGGCCAGTACGCCGTATTGCTGGCGGGCGTCGTAAACGGGGGCCTGGTTGGTGGCAAAACCGACCCCGATCAGCCAGCGCGGCTTGCCATCCGGGCCTTGGCCGGCCTGTGGGGTCAGCTCCAGTGCCAGCCGCTCGCCGTTGCGCTCGACCTCGACCATGCCCGGGCCGCCGCGCTGACCCAGTTGCTGGATCAACGGCGTAACCTGGTCGGCACTGTCCACGCGCTCGCCGTCGACGGCCAGGATCAGGTCACCCGGCTGCAGCAGGCCGGTGGCAGCCGAGTCGGCCGAAACCGAGTCAACCTGTGCCGGTTGCAACCAGAACTGCCAGATGAAGCCCGCCTGTGCAGGTACCTGGCGTTCATCAAAGCCCGCCGGCAGCTGCGACAGCGGCAACACCCGCGTGCGCTCGTTGTCGAGCACATCGCGCACGCGCACGTGCGCATCCTGGCGGTCCATGGCTGCGGTGGTGAAGGCCATGCTGGCCTCGGCCCAGGTATCGACGTTGCGGTCTTCCACGGCCAGGATGCGGTCGCCGGCGACAAAGCCGGCCTGCGCGGCCAAGCCGCTGGTGCGCCCGATAGTGGCCGAGTAGTCCTGGCGGCCAATCACGAACATCGCCCACAGCAGGGCGATGCACAGGATCAGATTGGCGGCAGGGCCGGCGGCGACAATGGCGATGCGCTGCCAGACGGTCTTGTTGTTGAAGGCGACGGCGCGTTCAGCGGCCGGGACATCGACTTCACGCTCGTCGAGCATCTTCACGTAGCCGCCGAGTGGAATCGCGGCGATCACGAACTCGGTGCCGTTGCGGTTGCGGCGGCTCCACAGTGGCTTGCCGAAGCCCACCGAGAAGCGCAATACCTTTACCCCGCAGCGACGGGCGACCCAGTAGTGGCCGAATTCATGGAAGGTCACCAGCACGCCAAGGCTGACGATCATCCACCACACAGACCCCAAAAAATCAGCCATGGGCACAGCTCGGTTTTGAGGTGAATTCAGACATTCGGCAGGCGGGCAATCGCGGTTTCGGTGATATGGCGGGCCTGAGCGTCAGCTGCCAACAGGACGTCCAGTGTATCGGCCGCCACGTAAGGCAGGGTAGACAGGGTGTGCTCTACCAGTGCCGGGATCGACAGGAAGCCTATGCGCTCCTGAAGAAACGCTGAAACTGCCACTTCGTTGGCGGCGTTCAGGATTGCCGGGGCGCTGCCGCCGGCCTCCATCGCCTGCCAGGCCAGGCGCAGACAGGGGAAGGCGTCCATGTCCGGCGCCTCGAAATCCAGCCGGCCCTGCGTCAACAGATCCAGTCCGCCGACACCCGATTCGATCCGCTGCGGCCAGCCCAGACCCACGGCCAGAGTGGTGCGCATGTCCGGCAGGCCAAGCTGGGCCAGGGTCGAGCCGTCGATGAACTCGACCAGCGAGTGCACCAGGCTCTGCGGGTGGACCAGCACGTCGATGCGCGCGCCGGGCACGTTGAACAGGTGATGGGCTTCGATGACTTCCAGCCCTTTGTTCATCAACGTCGCCGAATCGACCGAGATCTTCGGGCCCATCGACCACTTCGGGTGGGCAACCGCCTGTGCCACGGTCACCGATTCCAGTTCGGTACGGCTGCGACCGCGGAACGGACCACCGGAGGCGGTCAGGATGATGCGGCGGACACCGGCTTCCAGCCGCGCATCGCGCGAGCGCAGGCATTGGAAGATGGCGTTGTGCTCGCTGTCGATCGGGATGATCTCGGCGCCCGCGTTGGCGGCCTCGCGGGTCAGCAGCTCGCCGGCCAGGACCAGCGACTCTTTGTTGGCCAGCAGCAGGCGCTTGCCGGCGCGGGCGGCGGCGAGCGTTGAAGACAGTCCGGCGGCGCCAACAATGGCGGCCACGACGGTGTCGCAGCAGTCGCTGGCGGCCAGTGCATCGATGGCTTGATGACCGGCATGCGCTTCGGTTGTCAGTCCGGCGTCTTTCAGGCCGTCACGCAGGCGCGTGAACAGCGCCGGGTCGGCAATCGCGGCATGATCCGGGCGGTGCTGCTGGCACAGTGCGATCAGCGCCTGCACATTGCTGCCCGCGGCCAATACGCTGGCGCGCATCTGCTGCGGGTGGCGGGCCATCACATCCAGCGCCGAGGTGCCGATGGAGCCGGTGGCGCCAAGGATGGCGACCTGACGTATAGAAGACGTGGACATACTCAGAAACCGAAGATTTCCTTGCCCAGTGCAAACACCGGCAGGGCAGCCAATACGCCGTCAATGCGATCCAACACGCCGCCGTGGCCGGGAATGATATGGCCCGAGTCCTTGGCGCCGGCATGGCGCTTGAGTAGGCTTTCAAACAGATCGCCGAGCACCGAGGCCAGCACCGCCACCGCGGTGACCAGCATCAGCCAGCCGAACTGTGAGGTCTGTACGCCGGCAAACCAGCCAAATACGCCAGCGGTGACCAGGCCGGCGACGAGTCCGCCAAGCAGGCCTTCAATGGTCTTGTTGGGGCTGATGCGTGGGGCCAGCTTGTGCTTGCCAAAGGTGCGGCCAGCGAAATACGCGCCGGAATCGGCCGCCCAGACCAGCGTCAGCGCGGTCAACAGCCATAGGTGGCCGTTGCTTCCGGCGTGAATCAATACCAATGAAGCCCAGGCCGGAATGATCGCTAGGCTGCTGGCGGCGAGCTTCAACATGCGCGCGCTGCTTTCCTCGTGCGCGCCAAAGTCGAAGAAGCGCAGCCATAGCAACGCCAATAGCCAGAAGCCGACGCCGACCAGTGCCGCCAGTTGGAACAGCACCATGCTGCCGTCCGAGGCCCAGACCAGCAGCACCATCAGCAGCAGATTCAGCGCCACCAGCACGGTGCGCGGCAGGCCAACCACGCCGGTGAGCTTGAGCCACTCCCACAGGCCGATCAGGAACACCAGCGCGGCAGCGGCAGCCAGCCATTGGCTGGGCAGGAAGAGGATTGCGCAGATGGCCACCGGGGCCATGATCAGCGCTGCAATCACACGGGTTTTGGTCATGAATGTGCGCTCGGTGCCGCATTGGCGGCGATCTGGGCGCTGGTCAGACCAAAGCGGCGCTCGCGCCCTGCGTAGTCATCCAGTGCCAGTTGAAGGATGGCCGCATCAACATCCGGCCACAGCACGTCAGTGAACCACAGCTCGCTATAGGCCAGCTGCCACAACAGAAAATTACTGATGCGGGTATCGCCACCGGTGCGGATGAACAGGTCTGGCGGCGCCATGTCGGCCAGCGCTACGTGCTGGCCCAGGGCCTGCTCGTCGATCTGCTCGGGGCGCAGGGTGCCGGCGGCGACCTGTTCGGCCAGGGCGCGTGCAGCCAGCGCAATATCCTGGCGGCCACCGTAACTGGCGGCGATGCTCAGGGTCATCGCGGTATTGCCGATGGTGCGCTGCTCGGCCTTGTCCATGCGCTGGACGATGCTGCCGGCAAAGCGGCTGCGGTCACCGATGAAGCGCACGCGCACGCCACGACGGTGGAGTTCATCCACTTCGCGGTCCAGTGCACCGAGGAACAGCTTCATCAGCGAATCGACTTCTTCCTGCGGGCGGCCCCAGTTTTCACTGGAAAACGCGAACAGGGTCAGCGCGCCGATGCCGCGTTCAAGGCAGAAGTCGATGCTGCGGTTGACCGCGCGCGCACCGGCACGGTGGCCGATCATGCGCGGCCGCCGGCGTTGCTGCGCCCAGCGGCCATTGCCATCCATGATGATGGCAATGTGCCCCGGCAACGCCGGGGCAGCGGTGTCGTCGTGCAGGACGGAGGACACGCCTCAGACCGCCATCAGTTCCTGTTCTTTGAGCTTGACCACTTCGTCGACGTCCTTGATCGCCTTGTCGGTCAGCTTCTGGATGTCTTCCTGGCTGCGACGGTCGTCATCCTCGGTGATCGCCTTGTCCTTGAGCAGCTTGGCTACTTCCTGGTTGGCGTCACGGCGGATGTTGCGGATGGCGATCTTGGTTTCTTCGCCTTCCTTGCTCACCGACTTGGCCAGTTCTTTGCGGCGCTCTTCGGTGAGCGGCGGCAGGTTCAGGCGGATCACGGTGCCCATGGTGGTGGGGGTGATGCCGATGTCGGAGGCGTAAATGGCCTTTTCCACTTCCTTGATCATGTTCTTGTCGAACAGGGTGATCACCAGCGAGCGTCCTTCGGACACGCTGATGCTGGCCACCTGATTCAAGGGGGTGTCGGTGCCGTAGGCCTTGACCTTGATGCCTTCCAGCAGGGCCGGCGAAGCGCGGCCCGTGCGGATGGTGGTAAGGGTATGGCGCAGAGCATCAATGCTCTTGGTCATGCGCGCCTGCGCATCTTGCTTGATATCGTTGATCATCGGCCGAATCCTGGATGTTTCTAGAACCGGCCGATTATAGGCGATTACCCCTGCCCACCGCGCCGGTGGCGTGGGTTAGTGTGCGTCGCGGCCGTGAACCAGGGTGCCGATGTGCTCGCCGTGCAGGATTTTCAGCAGTTCGCCGGGCTGGCTCATGTCGAAAACGCGCAGCGGCAGGTCGCTGTCACGGGCCAGGGCAAAAGCGGCCGTGTCCATGACTTCCAGCCCCTGATTGATGACCTGGTCGTAGCTCAGGCTCTCGTAGCGGACCGCATCGGCGTGCTTGTTCGGGTCCTTGTCGTAGACGCCGTCGACCTTGGTGGCCTTCAGCAGCAGGTCGGCACCGATTTCGATCGCGCGCAGTGCGGCGCCCGAATCGGTGGTGAAGAACGGATTGCCGGTGCCGGCGGCGAAAATGACCAGGCGGCCCTTTTCCAGGTGACGGATGGCGCGGCGGCGGATGTAGTCCTCGCACACGTCATTGATCTTGATCGCGCTCATGACGCGGGCTTTGCCGCCGGCTTTCTCAAGCGCGTCCTGCATGGCGAGGGCGTTGATGACGGTCGCCAGCATGCCCATGTGGTCGCCGGTGACGCGGTCCATACCGCCTGCAGCCAGGCCGGCGCCGCGGAAGATGTTGCCGCCGCCAACCACCAGTGCGATTTCAACGCCTGCGCTCTGGGCCTCGATGACTTCGTGGGCCAGTCGGTTGATGACCTTGGGGTCGATGCCGTAGTCCTCATCCCCCATCAGCGCCTCCCCGGAAAGTTTCAACAGGATGCGGCGGTAGGTGGGTTTGGACATGATGACCTCAGATGGCTGGAAAACGCGGGAATTCTAACGGATGCCGCAGTTTCAGGTGACATCTATTGTTGCAGCGCAGCGACAAAAAGCCGGTCAATCGCAATCTGGTTCAGCAGGCGGTGGGGTGGATGTCCGGCGCGCGGGCAATTACTCGGTTGCGGCCGAGATTTTTGGAGCGGTACAGCACGTCATCGGCGGCCTTGAGCAGGTCGCGCATGTCGGTGAAGCGCTCGTATGCGCCATGGGTGGCCACACCGGCCGAGAAGGTCACATGCAGTGGCGTGTCGGCGACGGTGACGATCGGGACCTGGGTGATGGCGCCAAGCACCCGGCGGATAACTTCCAGCGCGGTCTGCTCGTTGGTGCCGGGGAACAACACCACGAATTCCTCGCCGCCGAAGCGGGCCACGGTATCGCTGCCGCGCAGCTGACCCTGCAGCTGGCTTGCGAACGCCTGCAATACCTGGTCACCGACCAGATGGCCGTGCTGGTCGTTGATCTTCTTGAAGTCATCCAGGTCGATGAAGGCCACCGACAACGGGCGGTCGGCACGGCCGGCGCGGTCGAATTCCTGCGCCAGCACCACTTCCAGCTGGCGTCGGTTCAGTAGTCCGGTCAATGCATCCAGATGTGCCTGTTCGGTCAGCCGGCGTGTCTGTTGTTCGAAATCGTCGGCGCGTCGCTTGGCAGCGCTGGCGTCCTGCAGCTCGCGCAGGTTGCGCAGGGCCATCAGTTCGCTGGCGTGATCGAGCAGATAGGTGATGCGTGCAGGCGAGGGCACTGGTACGTCGAACAGGGCGCTGATCTCAGGCAGCATCTGGCTGACCTGCTGCAGCACCAGTTCGAACTGGCTGCTGTCCATTTCCAGCTGTGCATGCACCAGGCGCAGGGCGCTGTCGCGGGCCTGATCGGTATCCTTGCTCAGCCAGATTTCGGCAATGCTTCCAGACAGGGCGACGCAGCGGCCGAACAGGTCGACCGGCTCGGCCGGTGCTTCGCTGTATCTGATGGCGTCGACTAGGTAGGGCGGCAGGCCCCATTGCTCGCACAGCTGCGCGCCGATATCGGCGTGGCTGCAGTCCAGGATGGTGCGCTCGCGGGCCAGTAGTTCGTCATTGCTGCTGGCGCTGGCAAGCAGGCCTGGGTAGCTGTCGCTGCGCAGTTGCAGCAAGGCCAGGATGCCGATGTCCTGTAGCAGGCCGGCCAGCATCAACTCTTCCACCCGGCGCACATTGCGTGCCAAGCCCAGGTAGCGAGCGGCCAGTGCGCTGAGAATACTGCGCCGCCATACCGCTTCCAACTGCTGTGCGTGGCCCTGGTCCTCGCGCAATGCGCGTGACAGGCTGAAGCCCAGGGCAAGCTGCAAGGTGGCGTTGAGGCCAAGCATGGTCAATGCCTGCCCAAGGTTTTCAATGCGGCGGCGGCTGGCGTAAAGCGGAGAATTGGCGATGCGCATCATGCGTGCGCTCAAGCCCATATCCAGAGCTATCACGTCGGCAGCGCTGGCGATGTCGGTTTCCGGATCCTGCGCAAGCTCGATCAAACGGACAGCGATGGCCGGTGGCGAGGGCAGGTTGCGGCAGAGGGACAGGGCTGCAGTGAGCTCGGGGGACATGTCAAGGAAGCAGGCGGCAGTGGCGCAAGCATACAGGATGCCTTAAGCAAAGACGGGGTATTGAAGTCCGGTGCCGGGAGCCGGAGTTGCAGCTAGCTTGCAGTAAAGAAAAAGCCGCGGAAATCCGCGGCTTTTTCAGATGTTGCGGGCTGCGGGTGCTTAGACCTGCATCGCCTTGGCAACTTCGGCGGCGTAGTCTTCCACCACCTTCTCGATGCCTTCGCCAACCGCCAGGCGCTGGAAGCCGACGACGTCGCCGCCAGCGGCCTTGACGGCCTGCTCAACGGTCTTGTCACCGTCCAGAACGTAGTTCTGGCCGTACAGGGTCACTTCGCTGATGATCTTGTTGATCTTGCCGCTGATGATCTTCTCAAGGATTTCAGCCGGCTTGGCCTTTTCCTTTTCGCTCATCTTGGCCAGCTCGATTTCCTTTTCCTTTGCAACGAAGTCGGCCGGAACGTCGGCAGCCTTGTTGTGCGGCGGGTTCATCGCGGCCACGTGCATTGCCAGGCCCGAAGCCAGCTCGGCGTTGCCGCCAGCCAGTTCGACCAGCACGCCGATCTTGCCGTTGCTGTGCACGTAGGTGCCAACGGTGTTGGCGCCGTCGATCTTGACCAGGCGACGGATCTGGATGTTTTCACCCAGCTTCTGGATCGCGGTGGCGCGGGTTTCTTCAACGGTTTCGCCGCTGGCCAGCTTGACCGACTTCAGGGCTTCAACGTCGGCGGCGCCAGAAGCCAGGGCGGCAGCGGCGACGGCGTCGACGAACGCCTTGAAGTTGACGTCGTTGGCAACGAAGTCGGTTTCCGAGTTCACTTCGACCAGCACAGCCTTGCCGCCTTCGCTGGCAACGCCAACGCGGCCTTCAGCGGTGACGCGGTCGGACTTCTTGTCGGCCTTGGCAGCGCCGGACTTGCGCAGGGCTTCAGCCGCTGCGTCGATGTCGCCATTGGTCTCGGACAGAGCGCGCTTGCACTCCATCATGCCGGCGCCAGTGCGCTCGCGCAGTTCCTTGACCAGGGAAGCAGTGATTTCCATGGAATTACCTCATCAATAGAAAGGGGTAGGCCGGCCATGATGGCCGGCCGTTGTTACGCAGCCCTGTCAGTGCTCGGCGCCATTGGTGCCGGTACAGGGGCGGGGGGCGCATGGCTTGCGCCCGCCGGGGTGGATCAGGCCGAAGCCTCGTCGCCCTTCGGGGCGGCAGCCTTCTTGGCCGGAGCGCGGCGAGCCGGCTTGGCTTCTTCGCCAGCAGCGGCGTCAGCGAACTCTTCTTCGCGCACGTTGGCGGCGTTCGGAGTAGCGGCCTTGCCTTCCAGCACGGCGTCAGCAGCGGCGCGAGCGTACAGCTGCACAGCGCGGATGGCGTCGTCGTTACCCGGGATGGCGTAATCAACCAGTTCCGGGTTGTAGTTGGTGTCAACCACAGCGATCACCGGGATGCCGAGCTTCTTGGCTTCCTTGATGGCGATGTCTTCGTGACCGATGTCGATGACGAAGATAGCGTCGGGCAGACGGTTCATTTCCTTGATGCCGCCCAGCGAGGCTTCCAGCTTGTCGCGCTCACGGCGCAGGCCCAGCACTTCGTGCTTGACCAGCTTGTCGAAGCTGCCGTCGGTTTCACCGGCTTCCAGTTCCTTCAGGCGGGCAACCGACTTCTTCACGGTAGCGAAGTTGGTCAGGGTGCCGCCCAGCCAACGCTGGTTCATGAACGGCATGCCGCAACGCTCTGCTTCTTCCTTGATGGATTCGCGTGCGCTGCGCTTGGTGCCCAGGAACAGGATGGTGCCGCGCTTCTGTGCAATCGAGGAGATGAAGTTCATCGCATCGTTGAACAGCGGGACGGTCTTTTCCAGGTTGATGATGTGGATCTTGCCGCGGGCGCCAAAGATGTACTGGCCCATTTTCGGGTTCCAGTAACGGGTCTGGTGGCCGAAATGGACGCCGGCTTCCAACATCTGACGCATGGTGATCTGGGGCATTGCAAAACTCCTGATGGTGGAACTGACACCGCGCGCGACCGGTTTGTTGGGGTCATGCTGCGATGCGCGGCTTCTATATATAGAGCGCGCAAACAGTTCCGGGGTTGGGCTTCCCTGTTGCCTCCGTGGCCGAACCCTGTAATACAGGGCACCCCGGCACGGATGGGGGCGACAGGTGAGGATTCACCGGTTGACGCCCGGTGTCAGCGCGCTTCAAAGGGCAAGAGCCCGAAAAAGCCGGCGAAGTATAGCCCTTGGCTGGGCTGGGCGCAATTTGCCCCGTCGGCGGGCGGTTCTGGCCGCCTTAATAGGTAAGTGTGACTGTGATCGTGTCGCTGTAACTGCCTGGAATGGGGGCCGGCTGTGGGAACGCCCGGCCGTAGACCGTGAACGATACGTCCTCGTTTTCGCCGACATCACTGGCGCCGGTGGCAGGGGTGTCGCCCCAGGGGATAAGCAGGGCCGGGTCGCGATACAACTCATAAGGCAGGAAATTGCCATTTGAGGCCATCCGCCGTTGGCCACTGGCGGCGTTGTTGCCGTTGTTCAGGGTCATGGTCCATTCGACATCGGTTGCACAGCGCATCCGGATCAGCGAGGCCTGGTCACGTGGGACATCCAGCCGACTGGTGCTGCCGAAGTCCATATCGGAGGCGACGGTGATCAGGCAAGCCTCGGGGACGCGGGCAGCCACGGAGCCAAACAGGAACTGCTGCTGACCTGCACCGCCCAGCAACGGAAAGGTGCCATCGCGGCAATTCTCGGGGGTGGCGGCTGGCAGCAGCTGGGAGCCGTAGCTGTAGCGCAGGATCGAGTTTCCAATGAAGTTCTCATACAGGTAGGCGGCCGGCAGTACCTGGCCGGCGGGGACGCGGGCATAGATGTTGAAGGTGATCTGTTGTTGGCTTAGCCCCCCCACCTGTACAGAGATGGCATAGACCGGCTGGCTGCCGCCAAATGCGCCGAGCAGCTGGGTCATGGCCGGGTTTGAATACAGGTCGTAGTTCATCAGCGCGCCCGCGTTGTTGGTCAATCGCCGGGGGGCGACACCGCCGGGAAGGCCCTCGCCAGGAAAGATGCAGGCGGTTATCTGGGTGCCGAACACCGGCGGGCCTTGGCAGGTGACGACGAGGGAGGCGGTCGCGGTGGTGTTTGCGGTGAGCGAGACGTTGCCGAAATCGATGCTTGGACTACGGGTCACCTGGCAGCTCTGTGCCCAGACCGAAGCTGCCGGCCACGCCATCAGTAGCAGCATGATCAGTTGTCGGGTGATGTGCAGGTATCGCTGCGGGGGTTTATTGGTTCGGGTCATGGCTGGCACTGCTGCACCGTGGCGTCGCCAGGCTCGACTTGGTATGCGGCGATAGGGGCTGCGATCACGCAATCGGTGCCGTCGTCGCTTGTGATGTGCAGCAGCGCTCCGGCGGGCGAGTCCTGCAGATACACCTCGCCGTCATGGCCAACGACGGTAGTTGCGACGGTCTGGTCGCCAAGTTTGACGATGACCATGCTGCCGGTGCCCAGCCATTTGCCATCTGCGCCGCGTACCAGCAGGCGCGTCGGGTGGCTGAGCTGAAGCTTGAAGTCCACGCGAGCGCCGCTGCCGGATGCCGGTACTACCTGCCGTTGTGGGGCATCCAGCAGCATGTCCATCGGCAGGTCCAAGGTGTCGATGCTGATCAGGTTGCGCTGCCAGGCGCGCAGCGGTGTCACCAGCAATTGGCCATGCGCGTCGGTGCTGCCGATCAAGCGGTTTTCCAGTCGCACCGGCACCTGTGCCACGCCATTGGTGGAGACCAGGGCGAAGGCGTCATCAACCTGCCGCAGGAGGTGCACACCTTGGCCGAACCACACGGCGCTGCCGTTGGTATCGGCGTAGGCCAACGTGCCGCCGATGGCGCTGTAATCCATGCCGATGCGCCATTGGCCGGCGTCGCCAAGATGGCGCAGCTCGGCGCTGGCGCTGCGGCGTGTGCCCATGCTCGCCTGCGCGCGCCAGCCCCAGCCGCCAGCATCCACCGGCAAACTGCGATTTGCTTCCACTGAGAGCGCATTGCCATCAGTGCCGTGGCGCAGCGAGCTGCTGAGCTGGGTCAGGCGACCCAAGGGCAGGGAAAAATAGAGGTTGGCGCTGTCCATCTGGCGGTTGTCCAGATCGTGCTGGAGCTGCGCGCTGAGCCATGCATTGCCGCGCAGATTGCGTGACCAGCCCAGGCCGGCCAGGCGCGTACGCGTCTGGCCGGGGTAGTTCTGGGAGACATAGCTGAGGCTGAACTGCCCGCTGTAGGCGTTGCCCACGCCCACAAAAAACTGTTCGGTGCGTCGCGGCAGGGGGGCATTGGCGAGAAACGCAGCTGTATCGCGGAAGCCCGCGCTGCGCCGTTGGGTGCTGGCTGAGACACTGAAGCCGCGTGCGTTCCATTGATAGCCGAGCGTCTGCTGGCGGCCCTGCAGTGCACCAGCGCGACTACTGGTGAAAGAACTGCTCAGTATCCCGCCGCGCTTTCCGAGCAGGCCCGCCGCGCCGACGCCGGCCAGTTGCAGGTCCTTGCTCAGTTCGGCATGTGCTTCGATGGTCAGTTGGTTGTACAGGCCATAGCGCAGACTGCTGCTGGCCATCGGCTTGCCGCCATAGGCGAAGGAGCGCAGTCCGTAGTCCTGGCGCAACACGCCGATATCCAGCGACCAATCAGTCAATCCCGTCTGCAGCAGTTTTGGCGCCCCGTACAGCGCAAATTCCAACATGCGCTGCTGGCCGTTGATATCGGTCAGCAGCAGCTGTGCCTGGCCGCTGCCATTGAGGGCGGGCGCTGTATCCAGCTGGAACTGCCCGGGTTGCACGCTGCGGCTGGCCTGGCGGATGCCGTTGATGTACAGGTCAACCGTGGATGGCAGGACTGCGTCACCAGTGAACGAGGCCAGTGGCGTGGTCACCCGGTAGGGCTGTAGCGAAAAGTTGCGCGACAGGTGTATGCCGCCGATGCGGGTAGCGCGCGACCAATCAAGTGCGCCGGTTATGCTGTCACCCACGCTCAGGCTGAGCATCGGACCGGGTAGGTCCAGCTGCCAGTGGCTGTCCAGACGGGTGTTTTTGCCGCGTGGGTTGCCGTTGCCAGTATCCAGGCGGGTGCTCTGGGTGCTGGACCAGATGCCGGGCCCCGCGCCGAACAGGCGCAGTTCGGTGAAGCCGCTGACGCTGCGGAAACCATTTTGCTGTTGCGCATGCAGGTCGTAGTTGAGCAGGAGTCCTGGGCTGCTGTCGCTGACTGCAAGCTCGGTGGGTGTGGTTGCAAGGCTCAGGTGGGCAAGCGGGCGATTCAATGCTGCCAGGGGGACCTGCAGTGCGAGGCGTTGATTGGCTGCGTCGTAGTCGATCTTGATGTCGGCCAGTTGCACAAGGTCAACGGATGGCTGGTCGCTGGCGACGCCTGCGGGCAGGCTCAGGCCGAGTTCCAACAAGGTTGCTGCGCTGGTAGACAGGTGTGACCCGGAAACAACGAAGCGCGCAAGTTGGCTGGCCCTGCTCTGGTTGATCTGCACGTCCAGATACAGTTCCTGCGGTTGTTCGATAGCGGCCGTAGGTGCTGCATCCGTGAGGGCAAGTGAAGCAGCGTAAATGGAGGAGCTGCTCGCCATGAGCATTGCCAGGTCAAAGGTCAACAGAGCGCAGCGGCTGCGGGATGGCGGCATCGTTCAGCCTGGCCTGCAAAGTGCCGGTGAGGGGGAAGGGGGTTGGTAGCGGCAGGGTCCATTGCATGTGTTGGCCCGCCAGCACATAGCCAAGCAAACCAGGCGTCAGCTCGATCGGTGGGCCGTCCTCAGGCAGCCAGCGCAGCTGGCTCAGGCGTACGCGCTGTGCACCTGCGTTGTGCACCTTCAGGGTCAGCAAGCCGGCCTCCACCCGCCAGTTGGCGCGCAGCTCGGCGGCATCGATCGCGGCTCTGGTTGCCCGCTCGCGCGGCATCGCACCAGCGGGCAGTACGAATGCCGGAATGGAGTAGCGAAGCAGGAAGTTCAAGCCCTGGGCAGGCTTGGCCTGGGCACCGGGCAGCTCATCCACCAGCAGGCGATAGGCCTGTTCCTGTACGCCGGGCGCTGGTAACGGCAGCGTCCGCAGTACGCGCACCAGTTGCCGCTGGCCGGCGCCGATCTGGACGATGGCCGGGCGTGCCAGCAGCATCTGCGAAGGCTCAAGCACGTCGTTTGCATTGCTCTGGGTCCAGCGCTGCACCCGCACCTGCGCGTGCAGGGGGGTGTCGCCGGTGTTCTCCAGCCACAGCGCCTGTGCCTGCTCGTCACCGCTGAATTCGATCAGGATGGGCGAGACCTGCAGATCGCCGGCGCAAGCCATTGGTGCCATCAACAACATGGCCCACGCCGTCCACCTTGAGGTACACGACGCCATATTGGGTGGACGCCAATGGTGCAGTTGCATCGGGCCGGGGCTCAGTAGGTGATCGTGGCAATCACCGTGTCGCCGTAGCTGCCGGCTGGCGCATCGGTGGAAGGTACGCGGCCATAGACCGGAATGGTCTGGGCGCTGGCAGTGCCGGTGCCGGCCAGGGTGTCGGTGCCGATCACCTCGCCCCAGAAATTCAGCCGCCCGGCATCGCGGTACAGCCCATAGGCGACGAAGTTGCTGGCGCCATCGCTCATGCGTCGATTGTCGGCGGCAGCCGTGGTGCTGGTGGCATTGGCACCGGGATTCATGCCGATGGTGTAGGGGGTGCCATTGGTGCAGTTCACCTCAAGCGTGCCTTGGGCTTCCACCGGAGTGCCGGTGGAGCGGGCCAGGCTGCCAAAGTCGATGTCGCCAGCGGCGACGGTCTGGATGTCACAGGACTCGGTGATGACGATGCGGACCTGAAACTGTGCCGTCTGGGTTGCTGCCTGCGTAAGACCTGCGGATACGGTCAACGCAATGCTGGCTGCGGTGATGACAAGCGTGCGCGTGAGCATGTTGATTCTCCCGGCGATTGGCGGCAGCGGCGATGCCATGGGACATGGCGTCGGCGTGCGCGCAAAGCTAAACACGGCAATCCGGCGCTGGCACGTGTTCACGCTGGCAGTTTCGCCTGAACGGGGGATCTTGCTAAGTTCAGTCAATTGGGACGTTGCGCCACCAATTCTGGGTTTCCCCGGTGGCTCAGGCGTTGCCGGCGGCCGGTGTGGTCAGATGCCTGTCCTTAACGATTCGCATAAGTATGGATGGCAGCCGCTGGTCGGGCACCCCCAGTCAGGAAAGTCCCGGTCGAGTCTCGGCTGGGCGTCGAATTCCGCGTTCATTAATGTGAAATACTTAGCGAAATAGACCAAATGGGGGATAATCGGCCCATGGCAATCAACCTGAAAACCCCCGAAGAAATCGAGAAGATGCGCATCGCCGGCCGTCTGGCGGCTGAGGTGCTCGACATCATCACCCCGCACGTCAAGCCCGGTGTTACCACCGAAGAGCTGGACCGCATCTGCAACGACCACATCATCAATGTGCAGGGCACCATCCCGGCCAATGTGGGCTACCGCGGATTCCCCAAGACCGTGTGCACCTCGGTGAACAACGTCATCTGCCACGGCATTCCCAGTGAAGCCAAGGTGCTCAAGGACGGCGACATCGTCAATATCGACGTGACCGTCATCAAGGATGGCTGGCACGGTGATACCAGCCGCATGTACTACGTCGGCACCCCGTCGGTGATGGCCAAGCGCCTGGTGGAAACCACCAAGGAAGCAATGTGGCGTGGTATCCGTGCGGTCAAGCCGGGCGCGACCCTGGGCGATGTGGGTCATGCGATCCAGGAATTCGCCGAAGGTGAGCGCTTCAGCGTGGTGCGTGAGTACTGCGGCCATGGCATCGGCAAGGTCTACCACGACGAGCCGCAGGTGCTGCATTACGGCCGTCCGGGCCAAGGCCTGGTGCTCAAGCAGGGCATGACCTTCACCATCGAGCCGATGATCAACGAAGGCACCCGTTACACAAAGGTGCTGCCGGATGGCTGGACCGTGGTGACCAAGGACCGCAAGCTCTCGGCGCAGTGGGAACACACCATTGTGGTGACCGAGGATGGCGTTGAGGTATTGACGTTGTCGCCGGCGGAATCCGCGCAGGCATGACCTCACTGCCGGCGGGCCCGATTCTGGACACGCCGGCAGATCCTGCCGGTGACGCGCAATGGGCTGCCGATGCACGGCAGTCACTTGCCCACACCGATGCCCGCCTGGGCAAGCGCTTCGAGCAGACCGACAATGTCGAACGTCTGCCCGGCCTGCGCACGCGCGCGGTCGATCAACTGATCATTGAAGCCTGGCAGCGCTGCATTCCCGCAGCGGCTGGTTTGGCCCTGTTCGCGGTCGGCGGCTACGGCCGTGGCGAGCTGTTCCCGCGTTCGGACATTGACCTGCTGGTGCTGGCCGAGACCGAAGTGCAGCAGCGCCACGAAGCCGCACTGGCACGCTTGTTCGCCTTGTTGTGGGATGCCGGCTTGCCGGCCAGCCATGCGGTGCGCTCGGCAACGCAATGTGTACACGCCGCGGCTGACCAGACGGTGCTGACCGCCTTGATCGAGGCGCGCCCGCTGGTTGCTGATGCAACCGCCCAGCATGGTCTGGCGCGGGCGATCGCGCCGAGTCTGGTGTGGCCGCCGCGCGAGTATTTTCTGGCCAAGCGCGAAGAACTGTTGGCACGCCACCAGCGTTTTGGTGACACCGCCGACAACCTCGAGCCGGACATCAAGGATGGCCCCGGCGGTCTGCGTGATCTCAATACCTTGGGCTGGATGGCGCTGCGCGCCTTTGGCGTCAGCAATATCGATGCGCTGGTCGGGCTGGGCCATCTGGGCCTGGACGAGGCTGCCGCGCTGAAGCGCGAACGCCTGGTATTGGCGCGGTTGCGCTTTGGCCTGCACCTGGTCGCACAGCGTCCGGAAGAGCGGCTGCGTTTCGACTACCAGAAGACCTTGGCCGCGCGCATGGGCTTTGGCGATGATGCCGAAAGCCTGGGCGTGGAAAAGATGATGCAGGGCTTCTACCGCAGTGCGACGGTGATCCGCCGCATCAGCGACCGCCTGCTGCAACGCTTTGAAGAACAGTTTGACGGCGAGGCCACGCCGCTGCCGGTAGGCGAGGGGTTCTCGCTGCGCCGCGGCTATCTGTCTGCCGATGATCCGCTGTGGCCGCATGGTGACATCCGCAGCATCTTTGCGCTGTTCGCCTGCTGGGCACGCACTTCTGACGTGCGCGGCCTGCACTCGATGACCGCACGCGGTCTGGCCGAGATGCTGGACGAAATTCCCGCCTATACCGCCGTGGACGAAGAAGTCCGCGAGCAGTTCATGGCCTTGTTGCGCGGCCCACGTGCGGTCGATACGCTTGCCCGGATGGCGCGTCTTGGCGTGCTGGGGCAGTGGATTCCTGCATTCGCCGCAGTATCCGGGCGCATGCAGTTCGACCTGTTCCATGTCTACACGGTGGACCAGCACACCCTGATGGTGCTGCGGAACATGGCCTTGTTTGCCAGCGGCCGCGCCGACGAGCGCTTCTCCATCGCCCACGAAGTCTGGCCGCGTCTGCGCAAGCCGGAATTGCTGCTGCTGGCCGGCCTGTTCCATGACATCGCCAAGGGCCGTGGCGGTGACCATTCCGAACTGGGCGCGGTGGATGCGCGCGAGTTCTGCAGCACACATGGCTTGAGCAGTTCTGACACCGAGCTGGTGGCGTGGCTGGTAGAACAGCATCTGCGCATGTCGATCACCGCGCAGAAGCAGGACATCACCGATCCCGAGGTGATCCACCGTTTTGCCGGTCTGGTCGGCGACCGGGACCGTCTCGACTACCTGTATCTGCTGACCTGCGCCGACATCGCCGGCACCAGTCCCAAGATGTGGAATGCGTGGAAGGACCGGCTGCTGGCCGACCTTTACTTCGCCACCCGCCGCGCGCTGCGCGAGGGTTTGGAGCATCCCTTGCCGGAAGCGGAGCGGGTGCAGGAAGCGCGAGACAACGTGCGCGAACAGATGCGCCTGCTTGGCCATGAGGATGCGGTGATCGACCGCCAGTTCGCGGCCATGCCGGATGAAAGCTTCGTGCGCTTCCGTCCCGAACAGCTGGTCTGGCAGGCTGCGTCCTTGGTGGAAATCCACAAGGGCGGCACCTTGGTCAAGGTGCGGCGGATCACGCCCGAGAGTGATGCGCTGGAAGTGTTCGTACACTCGCCCGATCGCGACGGCATGTTCGCCGCCATCGTGATGACACTGGACAGGGCCGGCTACGGCATTCACCGTGCCCGCGTGCTTGATGGCCCCGATGACACCATTTTCGATACCTTTGAAGTGACGCCTGCAGGCAGCTTTGCCGATGGCGACGCCGCGCGCCTGGAATCCGTGCTGCGCAAGGCGCTGGCCGGTAATATCCTGATCCTGCGACCCTCGCGACGGGTGATGCCGCGCCAGCTCAAACACTTCCGCTTCGCTCCGCGCATCGAGTTTCTCGATGCCAGTCATGAAGGCCGGACTGTCTTGAATCTGGTGGCGCCGGATCGTCCCGGGCTGCTCGCCGATGTGGCACATGTGCTGCGTGACCAGCGCCTGCGCGTGCAGGATGCGCGCATTGCCACCTTCGGTGAGCGCGCCGAGGATCAGTTCCAGCTTACCGATCGCCACGATCACCCTCTTACCGAAACCTCCATGCAGGCTTTGCGTGATGCATTGCTGGCCTGCCTGGATCCCGACAACAAGCCAGGAGACCCCCACTGATGGCAAGCAAGCCCGCAACCAAGAAGACCGTGACCAAGAAGACCGCGAAGAAGGCTGCGCCTGCAAAGGCCGCGCCGAGCAAGGCCGTAGCGCCGAAGAAAAAGGCCGCAGCAGCGACCAGGCCGGTCGCCAAGCCTGTTGCGAAGACGGTCAAGGCACCGGTCAAGAAGGTTGCCGCTGCCAAGCCGAAGTCGGCCAAGCCGGTGACGCCGTCGGTGGGCCCGCGCAGCCTGCGCAAGCCGCCGGCACCGGGCGTGGCCGAGCTGAAGTTCGGCATTGAAAGCGCATTCGAGCGCCGCACCATGCTGACCATGGACGAGATTGAAGGTTCGACCCGTGCACTGGTCAACCGCGTGATCGACGGCCTGGAGTCCGGCGAATTCCGCGTCGCCGAACCCGATGGCAACGGTGGCTGGAAGGTCAATGAGTGGTTGAAGAAGGCTGTATTGCTGTACTTCCGTGTCAACGACATGGCGGTGATGGACGGCGCCCCGGCGCCGTTCTGGGACAAGGTCGAGTCGCGCTTTGAAGGCTACGACGAAGCCGCCTTCCGCGCAGCAGGCGTACGCGTGGTGCCGGGTGCGATCGCCCGCCGCGGCACGCACTTCGGCAAGGACGTGGTGCTGATGCCGAGCTTCACCAATATCGGCGGTCACGTCGGCGAGGGCACCATGGTTGATACCTGGGCCACGGTGGGTTCCTGCGCGCAGATCGGCAAGCATTGCCACCTGTCCGGCGGCGCCGGTATTGGCGGCGTGTTGGAGCCGCTGCAGGCCAGCCCGACCATCATCGAAGACCATTGCTTCATCGGCGCGCGTTCGGAAGTAGTGGAGGGCGTGGTTGTCGGCCACCATAGCGTGATCGGCATGGGCGTATTCCTGAGCCAGAGCACCCGCATCTACAATCGCGCCACCGGCGAAGTGACGTATGGCTATGTGCCGCCGTACAGCGTGGTGGTCAGCGGCTCGCTGCCGTCCAAGGACGGCACGCATTCGCTGTACTGCGCAGTGATCGTCAAGCAGGTGGATGCCAAGACCCGCAGCAAGACCAGCGTCAATGATCTGCTGCGTGGGTTGGCGGACTAAGCCAGCCGGAGGTGCAGCGCCGTCCCTTCTCCCGCGCGCGGGAAAAGGTGCCCCGAAGGGGCGGATGAGGGGAGCTTTTGCTTCGCTCCTATTCTGAGGGCTAGAAGCTTGGGCAATGAGCTAGAAGCTTCCCCTCACCCCAACCCCTCTCCCGCAAGCGGGAGAGGGGCTTTGTCATGCGGGCTTTGGATTTCAGAATGACCACGATCTACGGACTAAAAAACTGCGACACCTGCAAAAAAGCCACCAAGTGGCTTGACCGCTTCAACGTCGCCTATACCTTCGTCGACTACCGCGACAACAAGCCCAGCCCGGAAACCCTGCTCGAATGGGCCGGCAAGGCTGGCGGCTTCGCCGCGATGATCAACAAATCCTCAACCACCTGGCGGCAGCTGCCGGACAGCCGCAAGTCGCCCGAGTCCGATGCCGAGTGGAAGCTGCTGCTGCGCGAGTACCCGCAGCTGATCAAACGGCCGCTGGTGATCACCGACGACGGCGCCCTGAGCCAGGGCTTCAGCGACAACGGCTTCAAAGCCCGCTTCAACATCGCCTGATCCGCCACCACATGTAGGAGCGGCGCAAGCCGCGAAGCCACCGATCCATAAGGCCCCCATGAACGACGTACTAGCCCTGACCTGCGACCTGATCGCCCGCCCCTCGGTAACTCCGGAAGATGCCGGCTGCCAGCAACTGATCGCAGGCCGCCTCAACGCCGCCGGCTTCAACTGCGAGCACCTGCGACTGGGTGAGGTCGACAATCTCTGGGCTACCCACGGCAGCGGTGCGCCGGTCCTCGTGTTGCTTGGCCACACCGACGTGGTGCCGACAGGTCCGGTCGAGGCTTGGAGCAGCGACCCGTTCAAGCCGGAAGTGCGCGACGGCGTGCTGTACGGGCGTGGCACTGCCGACATGAAGGGCAGCGTTGCCGCCTTCGTGGTGGCGGCCGAACAGTTTGTCGCCGCACACCCGAACCATCCCGGCACGCTGGCGGTACTGTTGACCAGCGACGAGGAAGGCGATGCCATCGATGGCGTGCGTCATGTTGCCAGGCTCTTTGTCGAACGCGGGCAGGGCATCGACTGGTGCATCACCGGTGAGCCTTCGTCCACCGCCAAGCTCGGCGATCTGCTGCGTGTTGGTCGTCGCGGCAGCCTCTCGGCCAAGCTGCGCATCAAGGGCGTGCAGGGCCACGTGGCGTACCCGGACAAGGCAAAGAACCCCATCCATCTGGCCGCGCCGGCCTTGGCGGAGCTGACGGCGCGTCATTGGGACGGCGGCTACGAAAGCTTCCCGTCCACCAGCCTGCAGATCTCCAATATCAACGCCGGCACCGGCGCCAACAACGTAATCCCCGGCGAGCTGCAGGTTATGTTCAACCTGCGCTACAACCCGCATTGGAATGCGGACAAGCTGGAAGCCGAGATCGGCGCGCTGCTGGACCGTCACGGGCTGGATTACGACCTGCATTGGCACCGTAGCGGCGAACCGTTCTATACCCCGGAAGGCCGTCTGCGCAGTGTTGCCCGTGACGTACTGGCCGAGTTCGCCGGTGCCGCGCCGGAAGAAAGTACCGGCGGTGGGACCTCCGACGCCCGTTTCATCGCGCCCCTGGGCGCGCAATGCATCGAGGTGGGGCCGGTGAATGCCAGCATCCACCAGGTCGATGAGAATGTGCGCGTGTCCGACCTGGAAGCGCTGCCTGACCTGTACCGGAAGCTGATCGAAAAACTGCTGAACTGAGCTGTTACGGTGCGAGTGCACAATCTTGCCGGGGGGGCGAGATGGACAGGGTTCAAATGTGGTTCCGTACTGGGCTGATGGTCCTTGTGCTGGTGTGCGTGCTGCCGTTCGCGCACGCCACCACCACGATGCATGGATTGCCACTGCTGCGGCAGTTCGCCGCCAGCCAGCTGCCGGCGTCGCCAACCTATCCAGGCATTGTCGTTGATCGCGCTGGCAACCTGTACGCGGCCAGTGGCGAAGGGGTGATGATCTTCCGCAGTGGCGTGTGGGAGCTGCTGGAGGCTTCTGGCGAAGCGCCTGTGTACTCGATCATGCTGGCGCGCGATGGCAGCATCTATGCCGCCGGTGCGGGTGTGTTCGGCCAACTGCGACGTCTGCCAGACGGCACGCACAGATTCATCGACCTGTTGCCACGCTTGGCCAATGCTGGCTTGGTGCAGAGCCCAGTGGAGGTCTATTCGCTGGGAGAGACGTCCCGTGGCATTCATGCGGTTAGCGCCGGGGCATTGTTCGTGCTTGAAAAGGATGGCAGTACTACGCGGCTACAATTTCCGGCCGGTGCGCGTACGCGCCCGCTGGTGGCCGGCGATGTTGTCTATTTCCGGGTTCCCGGGGACGGCCTGTACCGCGTGGACGGGGCCGCAATGGTTCGCGTGGAGGGCATGGATTCACTGGCAAAAATGCGTGTCCCCGCTGCCTGGGCTTATCGCGGTGGCTTGTTGTTCGCCGCTGCTGATGGTTTCCATTTCACTGATGGCAAGCGCCTGCGCAAACTCGATACGGAGGCCGACGCGGCGTTCCGCCTGCACGAGCCTTATACCGGCGTCGCCTTGGCCGACGGCGGTTTTGCGGTTGGCAGCTTCGACGGCACCATCATGCGTTTCTCGCCTGCCCTGCGTCTGCTCGATAGTTTCGCTGCCAGTGCGGGCGAGATGCATGATCTGGTGGAGGATCGCGAAGGTGCAGTGTGGGTATCCAGCGAGAACGGCATCGCGCGGTTGCGCTGGTCACTGCCATGGACGCGGTACGGACGGCTGCACGGCCTGGGTGGACGGATCTTCGACAGCACCTGGTATGACGGCCGCCTGTGGGTGGCGGGCATGGGCGTGTGGAGTGCGCAACCCTCTGCAGCGGGTACGCCGATGTTCACGCAGTTGCAGTGGCCGCGCCGCGATATGGAAACGTTCGCGTTGGAAGGGACGAATGCTGGGCTGCTGATCGGTGACCGCTACGGTTTGGCCGTGCTGGATCCCGGGCAGACGCAACCGCGACGGCTGCTGCCTTCGATGCTGGGTGGCAGTGTCAGCACGCTCTTGCCCTCCGCGTTCGACCCTGGCCGGATGTTGGCCGTCGCCAGCAACAGAATCATCGTGCTCGGCCAGCGCAATGGGCGCTGGCAGGTAGCGGCAATGTGGAAAGCCGACACCAAGGCGATTGATGGACTGTACGAGCTTGGCGCAGGCGAAGTGTGGGCCGGCGACGCTGGAGGTGGCGCGCGACGCTGGCGCTTCGACCCGGATAGCGGTCACTTGCTCACCGAGCAGCGCTATGGCATCGCGCAGGGTTTGCCGGATGTATCTGGGCAAGGCACGCGTTTGTTCCGTAGTGGCGGCGTGTTGTATGCGATCTCTGGCCAACTGGTACGCCAGCTGCAAGGTGAGCGCTTTGTTGCCGCCGAGTTGCCTGTGCTTGCGGGGCTGCTGGCACCCAGGGAACTGGAAGGTGAGGACAACGCGCAAGGAAGCTTTGCCTGGACGACGCGGCAGCTGTGGTGGCGCAAGCCGGGTGCTACAACGTTCCAGCTGCAGCAGGTCAGTGACAGTCGCGTGCCCGGCTTCATGACGGTCGCACTGCACGGCGATGGGCAGCTGCGCATGGTCACCCGCGACAGCGTGCTGCAGTTGGATCCTGCGGCTACCGAAACCAATGCGGCAGCTCCGCAGGCGCGACTGGATCGCATCGAGCTGCAACGAGCAGATCATCCGCCGGTGCTACTACCGTTGTCGCCACAAGCGGTTCAGACCTTGCCAGCCGGTGCCGGCTTGGCTTTGCGCTTCGGCGTGCAGAGCATGGAACCGGAGGTCGAGTTCCGTTACCGGATGCCGGGTTATCACGACGAATGGTCACCCTGGGTGGCCGGACGCGAACTGACCTACCAACGATTGCCGGCGGGGGCTTTCAGCTTTCAGCTGCAGGCACGAGTGCTCGGCGGTACACCGACCGAGGCGATGAGCTATCAGCTGCAGGTCGCGCCATTCTGGTATCAGCGCCCATGGGTTCGGGTTGCCTTTGCTGTAGCCGGCTTGTTGCTCATTGTGATCGTGGTGCGTTTGCGCACCCGCGCCATCAACGCACAGAACCGCCTGCTGGAGCAGAAGATCAGCGAACGCACGGCCGAGCTGCAGCATGCCAACTCCCGGCTTTCAGCCTTGGCGGTGACCGACGGACTCACCGGTATCGCCAACCGCCACGCGATGGAGAAAGCCTTGCCGCGCGCGTGGCAGCGCTGCGCGGAACGACAGGAGCCGCTGGCGGTGATGATGATCGATGTGGATCACTTCAAGCAGTTCAATGACACCCACGGACATCATATCGGCGACCTGCAACTGCGCCGCGTGGCGCAGACGCTGGCCGTGCAGGTAACCGGGTCCGAAGAGTTGGTCGCACGCTACGGCGGCGAGGAGTTCGTGCTGATCCTGCCGGGTTGCGACGAGCAGATGGCGCTGGCGCGCGGTGAACGGCTTCGTAGTGCGGTGGAGCAGGTGACCGGTGCGGCCGGACAGCGGGTGACGATCAGCGTCGGGGTTGCGGTCTGTGTTCCCGTATCTGACGAGGATCCAATGACGCTGGTACGCTGCGCCGATCAGGCGCTCTATCTAAGCAAGCGTGAGGGTCGCAATCGTGTGTTGATCGGCACGCTGTCTGGAGAGACCGTCATACAGTGCCGATGACTCCTGCATGGAGGCAACGCGTTATCGTGGCACTCTGCTCTAGAAGTGGGAGCCAACAGTGGGTTGTTGTCTGATTGGGTGTCTGTTCAAGCCGTCTCCACACAATCCGCCACTACCGCCAAGAATTTCTTCGATCCATGCTGGAAATTCGATGCGTGGGGTTGGTTGTCTACCAGGCCTGTTCGGCCTGAAGTTGTTGGCAATGCTCTGATGATGGCCAGTCGAGAAATAGGAACCGATGATGATGCGGAGTGCTTTTCTTGCCCTGATGGCGACCTTTGGTCTGTTTTCCGTTCCTCATCTGGGTGTTGCGACCGAGGCAGTCCCTTTGGAGGAAGTGCTTCTGTGGCCCGAGGATTCTCAGGTCATGAAGGACGGAATCAGGGAGCTTGCCGGGGAGACATGGGCCCTCACTCGTCCGACACTTCTGGTCTATCGTCCGAAAACAAGTTCAGCTCGTGCCGCTATTCTGGTTTTCCCCGGCGGCGGCTACAAGGCGCTGGCAATTGGGCCGAACAGCACGATCGGACTCAATGGAGCGGATGTCTGCAAGTGGCTGACGGACGCAGGGATCACCTGCATTCTCGTGAAGTACCGGGTTCCAAACACCGGCTGCAACTGGAACCAGGAAACCAGACGGCACGAAACGCCTGATGTGCCGATGGCCTTGCAAGATGCGCAAAGGGCTGTTTCGCTCGTGCGATTCAACGCGGCTGCATACGGTGTCGAGCCGAACAAGATCGGCGTCATGGGCTTCTCAGCCGGCGGCAACCTCGCCGTCCTGTCCAGTACTGCGTTCGCGTCCCGCTCCTACGCACCGTTCGATGAGCTTGATCTCGCCAGTAGCCGTCCGGACTTTGCAATCCCGGTTTACCCGGGGCACCTGACCATGGAGCACAAAAACAGAACCCCCAGAGCCACGGCCGCGCAAGAACTAAATACCGACATTGTGGTCTCGAAAGATGTACCTCCGACGCTGCTGATACATGCTGCAGACGACCCTGTCGACCCGGTTCACTACTCTGTGGTGTATGAGCGGGAACTGCGGAAGGCTGGCGCCTATGTTGAACTCAATATCTACGAAACCGGTGGGCACGCCTTTGGGGTTCGGAAGCAGGGTAAGGATTCCGATCGATGGACCGAGGATGCTATTCGCTGGCTTGGTGAGATCAACATCCTCTGACTCTGTCCCTCTCTCTGCCTCCGCACCGAATCGCTTACCAGGTGTAAAGGGCTGAGGGCAATATCGGGTATGACAGGGCTTCAAAAGGTGTTCGAAGAGAGTCGATAGGAGTCGGCGCAGCTTGCTCAGCTCGGACCAGCGGTATCTCAGTGGCGGCCGGCTTGATTTCCTGCCGTAACCTCTCAATCAGCACCAACGCTAGCTGGAGAGGGCTAAGCGACAATCAATCCAAACGCCGCCAACGCCGCCGCAGCCTGTCGCTGAGATATCACCGCCTTCTTGAAGTACTTGGTATCCATCACGTTGAGCCCGCTGATATCGGTATCACGCAGATCCGCGCCTTCGAAGCGGGTCAGCCGGGTCTGTGCGTTGCGCAGGCTGCCGCCAGTGAATACGGCATCGCGGAAGTCGCAGCCGGACAGGTCAGCATCGGAGAAGTCCATGCCTTCCAGTTCCGCCTTGCGGAATGACATTCCACGCAGGTCGGCGCTGACCAGCAGGCAATCGCGGAACTCCAGTGCCCAGCCGCTCACTTCCTGCAGGTGAGCGCCGGTCAGCTTGCAGTCCTTGAACTGCACCGACGATAACGTCGCGCGTCGCCAGAAGCTGTTGTTGAGGTCGCAATGGTCGAAGCGGGAATCGCTGAGCTGAGCTGAACTGAAATCGCATTGGCTGCCACGGCATTTCTGCCACCGGCTTTCTTCCAGCGATGCGGCCAGCCAATTTGCCTTGCTCAGCGAGCACTGTTTGAACTGGTAGCCATCCATGTCCAGTCGTGAAAAATCACCCTCGTCCAGCGTGCAGGATTCGAACACCGCTGCACGCGGATGCGCACGGATGATCTGCTGCATGCGTGCGCGGTCGATGGTTTCTTCGCGGATAACCGGGATGTTCGTCATGTCCAACTCTGCAGGTGCCAGCGCGTCATTCTGCGCGACATCGATCTGCTGATGCAGTCTTGTCGCGCCGGATGTTGTGTGTACAGACCTGATTGATCTATTCGAAGATGAAGAATGGCGGGGCGATGGCACGGCGCCAGTACGACTCATCAGCCAGATAGAACTCCTGTGCCTTGGCGCGCGCGAACCATGCTGCCGCTGCTGTTTCATCCTTCTGCAGACCCTTGCTGCCGCGGCCCAAGGCCAAGCCTGCGAAGTACTGGCCGTAGACATTGCCCTGCTCGCCGGCGCGCTGGTACCAGCGCAGCGCCTCGTTCATATCCTCGGGCATGCCAATGCCGGCTTCATGCAGCGCGCCGAGATCGACCTGGGCCTCTGCATCGCCACGTGCTGCTTGCCGTTGGATGCGGGCGATTGCCGCATTGGTGGAGGGCTGGTCGGCGGCGAGGCGTGCGGCTTCGGTTGAGCTTCGGGTTGCCTTGCGCAACGCGTCCAGCTTGTACAACTCACGCATATACACCGCTGAGCGCAGCCGCCAGCGCAGAGCACCCGCCATGTCGCCCTGGCGTTCGTACCAGCGCGCCAGGTCGTGCATGGCATACGGCGAGCCGTGGTAGGCGGCGCTGTGGTACCAGCGCAATGCTTTGCGTGGCGATGGTTTGAAGCGAACGTCCTCGGGCTTCTGCGGTTCGTCACCGCTGTCCAGGCGGCCGCGCTCAAGGATCCTGCCCAGTTGCTCCTCGGCACCGGTGCTGCGGTGGCTGCGCGGCGTTGTCGCCGCTGCGCGCGCGTACCAATCCAGGGCGCGCGGGTCATTCCAGGCCTGGTACATCTTGGCCACCCGCAGGGCGGAATCGAACTGGCCGTCAGCGGCTGCGGACAGCGCATGGCGCTCGGTGTCGCTGGGCGGGCGGGTGTTGGGCGTTGTCGCGCAACCGAGCAAGGTGAACAGGGGCAGGGCGTACAGCAGCACGCGGGGCGTGGGACGGGGCATCCAGCAGGTCCGGGCAAGGCGGCGGGCGATTATCGCGGAGTGCGCCGGCCCGGCCGCTGAATCGGTTGCCAAAGCAACAGTTGCGCAGCTGCCAAAAGCGGGATACGGTCAGCTCCATGTCCTCGTTCCTGGCCACCGCCGTCAACAATAACAACCGCAATAATCTGCGCGCGAATAATCGTGCGCGGCCACTGCGGGACTGCGACCAGAGCTAGAACAGGCAACACGCTCAGGACACCAGAAAACCCGCATCGGCCGATGCGGGTTTTTTTGTGGCCGGGGCGGGAACACCGAGCGGCTGCAGGTTTCCAAGCCGTTGCTTCGAATGTTTGTCCCCACACAACCCAGGAGCTTTCCCATGTGTTCCATCTTCGGCATTTTTGGCCTGCAATCCGGTGACGACCTGCAGGCGCTGCGTCGGCAGGCGCTTGAACAATCCCAGCGTCAGCGGCATCGCGGCCCGGACTGGAGCGGTGTTTACGTAGACGACGGGGCCATTCTGGTGCACGAGCGCCTGGCCATCGTCGACCCGGCTGGCGGCTCGCAGCCGCTGTTGTCCGACGACGGTCAGCTGGCGCTGGCGGTGAACGGCGAGATCTACAACCACCAGGAGTTGAAGAAGGAACTGACCCAGCCCTACGCCTTCCAGACCGGCTCGGACTGCGAGGTGATCAACGCGCTGTACCGCGAGGACGAGCCGGCGTCCTACTTGAACAGGCTCAACGGCATCTTCGCCTTCGCGCTGTGGGACCGCGACAAGCAGCGCGTGATCATCGCGCGTGACCCGATCGGCGTGGTGCCGCTGTACTGGGGCCACGACAAGCAGGGCCGGCTGTGCGTGGCTTCTGAAATGAAGTCCCTGTCCGATACCTGTGCTGACGTGGCGCAGTTCCCGCCCGGTCACTGGTATGACAGCAGCACCGATACGCTGAGCAAGTATTACCAGCGCCCGTGGCGTGATTACGCTGCAGTCCAAGGCGTGGATGTGGATTTGCTTGAACTGCGCGAGGCGTTTGAGCGCGCCGTGCACCGCCAACTGATGACCGACGTGCCGTACGGCGTCTTGCTGTCCGGCGGTCTGGATTCGTCGCTGGTCGCTGCGGTTGCCGCACGTTATGCACGTAACCGCATCGAAGACGGTGGCCAAAGTGAAGCGTGGTGGCCGCGCCTGCACAGCTTCGCGATTGGTCTGAAGGGCTCGCCGGATCTGGCAGCTGCCGAAGTTGCCGCCGCTGCGCTGGGTACCGTGCATCACGGCTTCGAGTACACCTTCGAGGAAGGCCTGGACGCGGTGCCGGAAGTGATCCGACACGTAGAAACCTATGACGTCACCACCATCCGCGCATCCACGCCGATGTTCCTGCTGGCACGTAGGATCAAGGCAATGGGCGTGAAGATGGTGCTGTCCGGCGAAGGCAGCGACGAGATCTTCGGCGGCTATCTGTACTTCCACAAGGCGCCGAACGCACTGGAGTTCCACGAAGAGCTGGTGCGCAAGCTCGATGCGCTGAACAACTACGACTGTCTGCGCGCGAACAAATCGATGATGGCCTGGGGCGTGGAGCCGCGCGTACCGTTCCTGGATCGCGAGTTCCTCGACGTGGCGATGAAGATGGACGCAAGCCACAAGATGATCGACAAGGCCAGCGGCCGCATCGAGAAAGCGGTGCTGCGCGAAGCCTTCGAAGGCTATCTGCCCAAGGAAATCCTGTGGCGGCAGAAGGAGCAGTTCAGCGACGGCGTCGGCTACGGCTGGATCGACGGCCTGAAGGCGCATGCCGAGGCGCAGGTCAGTGACCGTGTGCTGGCAGCGGCCGACAAGCGCTTCCCGCACAACCCGCCGCAGACCAAGGAGGCGTATTACTACCGTCACGTGTTCGAGCAGTTCTTCCCCAGCCACGCGGCATCGGAAACCGTGCCGGGCGGCAAGTCGATTGCCTGCTCGTCACCGGCAGCGATTGCCTGGGATGCCAGCTTTTCCAGCATGGCCGATCCGTCCGGTCGTGCTGTAGCCGGTGTGCACGAGCAGGCTTTGGCCGGCTGAGTGATCGCGCACGGCCCGTAGTTTTACGGGTCGTGCGCTTGCAGCTGCCACAGTGCAGCCGTGGGCCGTATCATCGCCGGCTTACGCAAGGGAAGATCATGGACGCAGGAACGCATCGCCCCGGCTCGCGGGTGCATTGGGGCTGGCTCTACCTGGTTTGGGCCGCGCTGCCGCTGCTGGCGGCGCTGCTATTGGCCCGCTACGCCGGGATGGATGTACCGGCGCCGGTGCAGCAGGTGGTCAAGACTGGCGCGGCGGCACTGCATACGAGCTCACCCTTGGGTCTGTTCCTGCTGCAGCTGCTGGTATTGCTGCTGGTAGCAAAGGGTGCCGGGCGGCTGTTGCGCTGGTTTGGCCAGCCGGCCGTGATTGGTGAGATGGCCGCTGGCTTGATGATGGGGCCGCTGCTGTTTGGTAGTGTCTTCCCGCAGCTGCAGGCCGCGCTGTTTCCGGCCAGTTCGCTGGGCCCGCTTGGTCTGGTCAGCCAGCTCGGTGTGCTGATGTTCCTGTTGGTTGCCGGCGCTGAGCTGGATCTGGGGCGGCTGCAAGGGCGGCGACGTTTTGCAATCGCAGTCAGCCACGCCGGTATTGCGGTGCCATTTCTGTGTGGCGTGTTGCTGGCGATCTGGCTGTATCCGGCGCACGGCCCGGCAGGTGTGAGCTTTACCTCGTTCGCGCTGTTCATCGGCATCTCGCTGAGCATCACCGCCTTCCCGGTGCTGCTGCGCATTCTTGCCGATCGCGGCATGACCCATAGCCCATTGGGGCAGACCGCAATCGCCTGCGCAGCGCTGGGTGACGCGACGGCCTGGTGCATGCTCGCGTTGATTGTCGCAGCCACCCAGGCCGCTGGTTGGGGCGCGGCGGGTTTCAGTCTGGCCTGTGTGACGATTTTCATCGGGCTGATGCTTGGGGTGGTGCGGCCGTGGTTTGCGCGGCAACAGATTTCCGCAGGACGCGAAGGTGCATGGTTGCTGGGCATGCTGTTGCTGACACTGGCCAGCGCCTTGTTGACCGAGTCCCTGGGTATCCACGCGTTGTTTGGTGCGTTTGCCGCCGGTGTGGCTGCGAACTCCAATGCTCAGCTGCGTGAGCTGATCATCAACAAGGTTGAGCCGCTGGCGGTGACCCTACTGCTGCCACTGTTCTTCGCCATGACCGGCTTGCGCCTGCGCGCTGATGCCCTGCAGGTCAGCGATCTGTGGCTGTGTCTGCTGGTGATAGCGGTGGCGAGCATCGGCAAGCTGCTTGGCACCTTTGCCGCCGCGCGTAGTGCGGGCATGCCGGCGCATGATTCGCTGCGCTTGGGGGTGTTGATGAACACCCGAGGCCTGATGGAGCTGATCGTGCTCAATCTTGGCTATGAACTTGGCTTGCTGGGCGATCGCCTGTTTGCGGTGTTGGTGATCATGGCTTTGGTGACGACGGCGATGACCGGCCCGTTGCTGGGCTGGAGTGCGCGAGGCAAGGGCAAGGCAGGCTGAGCTTCTTCGTAAACCTACTTCGTTGGTGTTGTTCCTCTCAATTCAAAAGGATTTCCGATGCGCGCATTGCCGTTGTTGATGCTGGGGTTGTTGAGCGGTCCATTCGTCGCGACCGCGAACGAGGTGCCGTTGGAGCGGCATCAACTGGGCAGCTGGGAAACGGATATCGGCTATACCGGCGTGGTCCGCGATGGCGACACGCTGCATATCTCCGGCGTGCCATGCAGGGGCGCGGAGATGCATGCAGCGGTACGTGATTGCTACGGCAAACTCACCAAGATCCTGCAGCAGTTTGATGCCGACAGCAGCCAGGTGGTCAAGGAAACGGTGTTCACCACCGATATGGATGGCCTGATCAAGGCTATTCCCGATCGCAAGACCTTCTTCGCCGACGGCAAGTATCCAGCCGCGAGCTGGGTGCAGATCAGTCGCTTGTTCGACGCCGAGGCCAAGCTCGAAGTGGAGTGGACGGTGCGGCTGAAGTAAGGCCGGAACCCAGGCCCGCCGTTTGTGGGAGCGGCGTAAGCCGCGAAGCAGGAACACCATCAGATTGCACACACATTGAGGGTTCCACTAATTCCCGCTTCGCGGCTTACGCCGCTCCCACAGTTTCAGCGCGGGCTCAAGCTCAAACTGTGCGTGGGCTGTCCCGGCAGGAACGGGGTCGGCCTGCCTTCCACCCAGTCGTCGTGGCCTGCGCCCCAGAACGGCGATAACGGATGGCCGCTCTGGCCGCCGGGCATGTGCACGATGCCGTCGGCTTCGTGGCCGGGCGACACCACCATGCGCTCGGAGGCACCGAACTTCGGCCCGACCACGCGCGGCATGTTGTCGTCGCCGGCCAAGGGCTGGGCCGGCATGCACAGCCAGCGCTTGAACAGACCCGGCAACGCCGCCGAGACCGGATGGCAGATAGCGGCGGTGTTGCGCTCGCCCCAGCTGCGCTCGGCCAGGTCGGGGCCTTGCGCGGCAAGATCGCTCTCCAGCTGACGGGCGCTGTCGGCCAGCAGCGCATCCCAGCTTTGATAGGGCGGTGGCAGCAGGTGCGGCGGGCGCTGGTTGAGCAACGGCCACAGCACGCCTTCGAACTGCGCAAGCTTGGGTGCGATGTAGCGCTCGCCCAGTTGCTCTTTGGCTGGTGCCAGCAAGGCGCCCTCCATGTTGTCCATCAGGATGCCGCGGAAACCGCGCGCCATCCGGTAGCTGACCGAATCGGTGGAGGCGCGACCCTGCCATTGACGGCTGGCCGCTTCCAGACGCTTCAGCGCCGGATCATTGCTGTGTTCGATGGTCTGCCGCAGCAGTTTCCACCAGCGTTCCATCAGCACGGCGCGGTCGTCGAGCTGTATCGCCAGCAGGTCACTTTCCTTGAAACTTTCATGGGCAAACAGACCGTCGCGGATCTGCTTTGCGCGTGCGCCGAAGTCATAACCGCCATCGCCAGCCTCGGCCAGCGCAGCACCATCGAGTACGCGGCCATTGGCCGTCCACAGGCGGTGATCGGGTGGGTCGATCAGCGCTGGTGCCTGATCGGTGCGGATCGGCCACGGCGAGCAGCTGGCCTGCGCCGCTGCGTCGGCATGGCAGCTCCGGTCACGCGCGGGGCGCGCGCCGATCAGGCGCCAGGCGATTCGGCCGCTGCGATCAGCAACCAGCAGATTCTGTGCGGGGATGCCGGAGCGATCGGCCACCGCAAAGGCAGAGTCCAGATCGGCGGCCTTGGCCATGTCGGCAAAATCCAGGCGCACCGCACCGGCTTGCTGGCCAACCCAGCGCAGGGCGAGCAGCTGACCGTCGGGTTCCTCGTGCAGGATCGGGCCCCAATCGCTTTCGCGCACCAGCAGCATTTCCGGGCTGGCACCGGCGACGGCGATTGCCTCGTTGAAGGTGCGCAGCGACGCATTGGCGGGCAGGGTGGTGTAGTCGGCGGTGTCGATATAGCTGTTGGTGAAGGCCCAGGCCACCCGCGTATTGCTGCCGACGATGACCGCAGGCAGGCCGGGCAGGGTAAATCCGGCAACATCAACCGTGCCCTCCGGCGCGGTCGGGTCGGCGTAGCGCAGGCGTGCGCGGAACCAGATATTCGGCGCGCGCAGGCCCAGGTGCATGTCGTCGGCGATGATGGCGCGGCCGTCGGCGGTCAGAGCACCGGCTACTGCAAAGTTGTTGCTACCTAAGACCTCGGACTCTTCGGCGACCGGGGCAGGTGGCGCAGTGCCAGCAATACGCAAGTCCAACGTTGCCGCGTCCGGCAGCAAGGCATCGCCACGGGGCGCGCCGAACAAGGGCGCATCCCAGCTACTGCCGTCGTGCGCGAGCATTGCGTACAGGGCGGGCGGGACGACGCTACGGATGCGAGCCATCGCCAGTTCACGGGTATTGCTCGGGTCCTGCAGGTCGGCATACATGGCCAGCCCGGTCAGCACCGAGTCCTCCAGCTCCCACGGGCGCGGTTGCTGGCGCAGCAGCAGATAAGGCCAGGGCCGTACCGGCAAGGCGGCAAGGCCGGCATTGACGCCGTCGCGGTAGGCTTCGACGACGCCGCGTTTGTCACCCAGGGCCGCGCCCAGGTTCTGCTGGGTGTGGGCGCGTAAGCGGTGCACACGCATGCGCTTGTCCAGCGGCAAGGCCTTGGCGCCGAACAGCTCGGACAGCTCGCCAGCGGCCGAGCGCCGCATCAGGTCCATCTCGAAGAAACGTTCCTGCGCATGCACATAGCCCAGGGCGCGGGCCATATCGGTCTCGTTGGCGGCCTCGACGGTGAGCACCCCCAAGGCATCACGCTGGATGCTGACCGGGGCTGACAGCCCAGGCAGGGCCAATTCCCCGTCCAGCTGCGGCAGGCTGCCGCGCAGCAGTCCCCAGACAATCAGCAGCACTACCAGCAAAAGCCCCAATACAACCCAAAGCGAACGCAGCAGCCAACGCAGCACAGGCCTACCCCCGGTAGCGGTTCTGTGGCGATTGTAGACAGCTTGTGAAGCTGAAAGAGAGGGAATCGCAACTGAAAGTGATTCTGATTAGATCATTGGGTTTTCAGATGGGGCACCCTATGCACCATCGAATCATCAGGAGCACCCCCATGCAGGGCAAACCCGAAGTCATTGAGTGCCTGAAGGAACTGCTGCGCGGCGAACTGGCTGCGCGCGACCAGTACTTCATCCATTCCCGTCGTTATGAGGATCAGGGCCTGCTGGCGCTGTACGAGCGTATCGGCCACGAGATGGAAGAAGAGACCGAACACGCTGACGCGCTGCTGCGTCGCATCCTGTTCCTCGGTGGCAACCCGGACATGCGTCCGCACGGCTTCGAGCCGGGCGTGACCGTGATGGAGATGCTGGAGAAGGATCTGCAGGTGGAATACCAGGTGCGCGCCAATCTGGCCGCCGGTGTGAAGCTGTGCGAAGCGCAGGGTGACTACGTCAGCCGCGACATCCTGCTGCTGCAGTTGCGTGACACCGAAGAAGACCATGCTTGGTGGCTGGAGAAGCAGCTGGGCCTGATCAAGCGTATTGGTCTTGAGCTGTACCAGCTGAGCAAGATGGACGCCAAGGGCACCGCGGCGCATTGATCCCGAGCGCAAATGCACTGTGCTGCAGTCCAGGCTGGCGTGAGCTTCGCGACTTGAACTCACGTCGGCACCCGCCTTGGGCGGAGGGACAGCATCGGTCTTTTCCCTCTCCTGCGCGCAGGCAAGGAATAGTCAAGGTGCAATTGGGTTTTTGACCCTGTTCTTTTTGGCCGTACGGCTGAAGGCAGAGCGGCGACTGCTTTGACAGGGATGACCGCAAAAAATTGAAGTTGGGGGCAGAACGATTCCCGCCTTCGCGGGAATGACGGCATAAAAGCCAAGGCCAGAGCGCTCTTTGCCACCTTGCCAGCATCAGACTAGCCTGGTGATGCGGCAACTGCGCTCAAGATGGAACTGACGTGGTCAACGGATCAGTCCGTAGATGATCCGGTTCCAGCTGTGCTCACGACGTACTGTCTGTTGCTCGCTGAGTTCCGCCGAGTTCACCAGTTTGTTCATCACGGACATTGGCGGGTAGATGCTCGGATCATTGGCTATTTCGTGGTTGACCCAGCGCGTGGATGCCGCGTTTGCATTGGCGTAAGTGACATGGTTGGTGATATCGCTGATCACCTTGGCGTCCAACAGGTAGTTGATGAACTCATGTGCAAGCGCCGGGTTCTTTGAATTCTTCGGAATGGCGACCACATCCATCCAGCGCAATGCGCCTTCGCGGGGGATCAGGTATTTGATGTTCCGTGGCTTGCCGCCGTTGGCCAGTTCCAATGCCTGCGCCTGCGCCTGCCCTATATCGCCGGAATAACTGAGTATCACGCATAGCTTGCCCGACGCCAGATCATCGATCAGTTCGCTTGATCTGCCGAACTTGCGTATGTAAGAACGTACATCCAGATAGGCATCCTGCACGGCATTCATGTTTTCCGCGCTGATGGCGTTGGCATCACGACCCAACCAGATCAACGCCGCCGTATGTCCTTCCTCGTCATCATCGATGATGCCGATGCCGCATTCCGAAAGCTGGGATGCAATTGCGGGCTTGAACAACAGGTCCCAGGTAGCCATGTCGAAGTCTGGCCCTAGAATTGCCTGCACCTTGTCGGCGTTGACGCCAAGCCCGGTAGTGCCCCACAAGTAGGGGACAAGATGGGCGTTTCCTGCATCCACGCTGCTCAGTCCATCGAGTGCATCCTTGCTCAGGTTCTGCCAGTTGCCCAGTGCGGTTTTGTCCAGCGGGCGCAGCAGGCCTTGCCTGATCTGGTCGGCTGCGTATGGGCGCGCCGAGGGGAAAACAACATCGTAGGCATCGTTGTTCTGGTGCAGTTTCTGATCCAGCACGGCATTGCCGCTGAACAGCTCGTAGCGCACGCTGACGCTGAACTTTTTCTCAAAGTCGCGGATGGTGCGCGGTGCAACGTAGTCTGGCCAGTTGTACACGTTCAGTACGCCACCAAGGGCGGTCGGGGCCGTAGGCGCCTCTGCTGTGCTGGGGAAATCGCTGCCGCCGCACGAGGTCAGCGACAGCATTACAGCGGCCGAAAGTAGCTTTTTCAATCTTTTTCCCCTGGCGAAATAGAAGCGCGACGTGCTCGAACGCAATTCGCCAGCGAGCAGCCGCACTGCTCCCAGCCCGATATCGTTCAGGCAGGAAAAGCACTTCGCTGGATCGCAATCTTGTTTGGCGTGGCGTTGAAATTTTCCGTATTGTCGATACGGATGGCCGGGGTGGACATCGGACCAGTCTCAAAAGCGCTTTTGGCCAGGCGATTCAGCGCCGTTGCGCTGGTGGGATCGGCAAAGCGGCGCGCGACTGGGCTGTGTGATCTGCGTCCATCGCGTGGCGCAGCTGCGCAGCGATGCAGACAGCAGTCTGCGCTGGCAACGCTGCGAAAGCTGCTGATCTGCTGCGGAAGGTGCAGTGGCCCTGGGGGTTGCGGTAATGCGCATGTGCGCTTGACCGGATGCCTCGGCATGCGCCCCAAGAGCGGGCGTACCCGCTACAGGGGGGCGGTTGCTGTATTAGCTACGGAACAGTTGATAGACCGCGGTGGAGAGCGCTGTCACGCCGTCCGCGCGGAAATCCGGTTGTTGATCCAGGATGTCGCGACGTTCCATCACGGTGGCCAGCCATGGTGTCGCGAACAGCTGCAGTACTTCGGCTTGTTCGACAGAGAATGGGGGGCCTTGCTTTTCGTCCTGCGGATACTCGAGCGTTATCAATATGCCGCGGCAGTTGACCGGCAGTTGCGCATACAGCGTGTCGCGGTACTGCTGGCGGAGTCTTGGCGGTAGCGCGATCAGGGCCGCGCGGTCATATACGCCAGCCACATCGGCCAGCAGGCCTGCATCCAGTGCAAATGCATCACCGCAGATCAGTTCAATAGGACCGGCACTGTAGTGTTCACCGTACGGGCTGCTGTGGCGCTGTGGGGTGACGCCGGCTTCGGCGAAGAACTGCTCGATGGCCATGGGTGACAATTCAACGCCAAGGACGCGATGGCCCTGAGCGGCCAGCCAGTGCATGTCCAGGGTCTTGCCGCACAACGGCACCAGCACGCGGCTGCCTTGCGGGAGCTCCAGCTCGGGCCAGTGCTTCTGCAGCAGCGGCATCACCTCGTTGCGATGGAAGCCGATTTGACCGTTCTGCCAACGTTGCAGCCAGAAGTCGGGTTGCATGGTGGTTCTCCGAGAGCGATTGCTTTGCTGGTGACTTGTAGGAGCGGCATGAGCCGCGAAGCTAAGAGCAGTGGATCAATGGTGATTCGTGGGTGCTGATGCTGTTTGGATTTGTGGCTTCGCGGCTTACGCCGCTCCTACAAAGACAAAAAGAAGAAGGCCGGGCAATGCCCGGCCTTCTTTGTATTTACTGGACTTCCAGCCCTTCGACCTTCTGCCACCCACGCGGCAGCAGATGCCCGCGCGTCGCCCGTGTTCCCAGATACGTCTCCAGGTCCTTGAACGACAGGTTCATGGTGCGCTGGCCACTGCGCACCTGCAGGGTGTTGCCCGGGCCTACCGCAACCACCGCCACCACGCGTTCGGTGGAGAGCTTGGCCTTGGGGATCTCGATGATCTTGTTGCCCTTGCCCTTGTCCAATTCGGGCAGTTCGCTGGCCGGGATGGCGAGCATGTTGCCTGCGCTGGTGACCGCGACGATGCGGTCGGTTTCCGGGTTGGCGACCAAGGACGGGGTCAGTACCGCCGAACCGGTGGACAGGTTGAGCATCGCCTTACCGGCCTTGTTGCGGCCGGTCAGGTTCTCGAAACGGGTGACGAAGCCATAGCCATGGGTGGACGCCAACACGAAGCGGGTGTTGTTGTCGCCGCTGGCCACGGTGACGAAGCTGCTGCCCGAGGCCGGCGAGAAGCGACCGGTCAACGGCTCGCCATTGCCGCGCGCCGAGGGCAGGGTATGCACCGGCGTGGAGTACGCGCGGCCCTCGGTATCGAGGAAGGCCACCTGTTGCGTGCTGCGGGTACGTGCCACCGCCAGCAGGCTGTCGCCGTCGCGGTAGTTCAGGGTCGAACCGTCGACATCGTGACCCTTGGCCGCACGGACCCAGCCCTTCTCCGACAGCACCACGGTCATCGGCTCGCTGGGCACCAGCTCGGTTTCGTCGATGGCCTGGGCGGCACCACGCTGCACCAGCGGCGAGCGGCGTTCATCGCCAAACTTCTTGGCGTCGGCCAGCAGTTCGTCTTTGACCAGCTTCTTCAGCTTGGCGCTGCTCTGCAGGATGGCCAGGATCTTGTCGCGTTCCTTGGCCAGCTCATCCTGCTCGCCGCGGATCTTCATTTCTTCCAGGCGCGCAAGCTGCTTGAGCTTGGTTTCCAGAATGTAGTCGGCCTGCTCTTCGCTCAGTTCGAAGCGCGCGATCAACGCAGCCTTGGCATCGTCCTCGGTACGGATGATGCGGATCACCTCGTCCAGGTTGAGGAAGGCAACCAGCAAGCCTTCCAACAGGTGCAGGCGACGCTCGACCTTCTGCAGGCGATGGTTGAGGCGGCGGGTGACCGTGTCCTGGCGGAAGCGCAGCCATTCGCTGAGCAGCATCTTCAGGTTCTTGACCTGCGGACGACCGTCCAGCCCAATGACGTTGAGGTTGACGCGGTAGCTGCGCTCAAGATCGGTGATGGCGAACAGGTGGCCCATCAGCTGCTCGGCGTCGACGCGGTTGGAACGCGGCATCAACACCACGCGCACCGGGTTGGCGTGGTCGGATTCGTCGCGGATGTCTTCCAGCCACGGCAGCTTCTTGGCGCGCATCTGCGCGGCAATCTGCTCGATCAC
Organism: Stenotrophomonas sp. STEN030; assembly: GCF_056759995.1. Lineage (NCBI taxonomy): Bacteria > Pseudomonadati > Pseudomonadota > Gammaproteobacteria > Lysobacterales > Lysobacteraceae > Stenotrophomonas > Stenotrophomonas sp. STEN030. The sequence goes on from NZ_JBRREB010000018.1 coordinate 72,316, forward strand.
CTTGGACGGCGAGACCTGGTGCGGCAGCGCATCGATGACGATATTGGCGCCTTCCTTCTTGAAGGTGGCGCGCGCGCGCACGCTGCCGTTGCCGGTTTCGTAGATGTTCCGCAGGTCCGACGGCGAGGTGATGATCTCGGCGGTGGTGGGGTAATCCGGGCCCTTCACGTGCTCGCAGAGCTCGGCGATGGTGGTGTCCGGCTCGTCGATCAGGCGCACCAGTGCGCTGACGATCTCATTGAGATTGTGCGGCGGCACGTCGGTGGCCATACCCACGGCGATGCCGGTGGTGCCGTTGAGCAGCAGGTGCGGCAGGCGTGCCGGCAGCCAGGTCGGCTCTTCCAGAGTGCCGTCGAAGTTCGGGGTCCAGTCGGTGGTGCCATGGCCCAGCTCGCCCAGCAGCATCTCGGCGATCGGGGTCATCTTGGATTCGGTGTAGCGCATCGCCGCGAACGACTTGGGGTCATCGCTGGAGCCGAAGTTGCCCTGACCCTCGATCAGCGGATAGCGGAACGAGAACGGCTGCGCCATCAGCACCAGCGCCTCGTAGCAGGCGCTGTCACCGTGCGGGTGGTACTTACCGATGACGTCACCGACGGTGCGGGCGGACTTCTTGGGCTTGGCGGCAGCGCCCAGGCCCAGTTCGCTCATCGAATAGATGATGCGGCGCTGTACCGGCTTCAGCCCGTCGCCGATGAACGGCAGGGCGCGGTCCAGTACCACGTACATGGAGTAGTCGAGATAGGCGCGTTCAGCGTATTCGCGCAGTGGCTGCTGTTCGAAGCCATGGTAAGCGGGGCGTGCAGAATCAGTCATTGCGGGTGGGTGCTACCTGTTGTGCGGGGCCAAGGCGGGGACCGCCGGCTTCCTGATCCGTCGATTATCCGGATGGCGGCGGAGATGCCAAGCCACGGACCGGATCGAGCCCGCCTTCCAGCCCCTGATCGGCCCGGCTCTGGTAGCGGCCCGGGGGCAGGCCGAAGTGGCGGCGGAACACGATGACGAAGGCGCTGGGGCTGCTGAACCCCAGTGCGTGGGCGATATCGGCCACGCCATGGCCCTCGTTGAGGCGGCGCAGCGCCTCGGCCAGCCGCGCCTGCTGCCGCCACTGGGCGAAGCTCAAGGTGGTCTCATCACGGAAGTGGCGGCTCAGGCTGCGCGGCGACAAGCCCGCCCACTGCGCCCATTGCGCAAGGCTGCGGTCGTCGGCGGGCTCGGCCAGCAGCTGCGAGGCAATCCGCAGCAGGCGCCGATCGGCCGGCATCGGCAGGTGCATGCGCTGGCGCGGCGCCTGCCGTATTTCGTCCAGCAGTACATCCATCATGTGCTGCTGGGGCAGAGACAGCGGTTGTTCCGGCGACCAGTCGCTGATCCGCTCGGCCAGCGCATTGAGCAGGCGGGAAATGCCGATCACGCAGGGATCGTCGGGCAAATCAATACAAACCGGGCTGGCCAGAGCCATACCCCAGCCACGCAGCGGGCCGTCGATCACCACCGTATGCGGCTCGGCCGCGGGCATCCAGCCACCCGAGCCAGCAGGCAGCGACCAGGTGCCGTGGCGGGTACGGGTGGTCAGCAGGCCGCGCTCGACGCAGATCAGCTGTGCTCGTGCGTGCTGGTGCCAGTCCACCTCGCGGGCCAGGCCCTGCGGGCTGTCGAAGCGGAAGCCGAAGACCGGCGGTCCGTCGTCGCGCTCGAACCAGTCCAGTTCCTGATCACGCAGCAGCGGGGCGGGCAGCTGCATGTCAAAGCCCTGCGGTGCCCGGCGCCGGACCGAAGAGAGGGTTGCGCCTGCGCTTGGCTGGATTTCGTCATTCATTGGCTGGATTGTATTACCCGGCCACGCTCACAGCCATTACTGTGTCCAGGTCGGCCGCAGACACCATTGCTGCAACACAGCATTTGATACCAAGTAGAATATTTCCATTGAGAAATATTCCATCTGGAAGGAAAATGCCCGCCCATGATCTGTGCCGACACCACCCAGCCCCCCAGCTTTGGCCTGTTGCTGCGGCAAGTCCGCGACGGCCTCGCCCGGCAGCTTGATGCCTCCATGGCCGAGGAAGACCTCGGCCTTGGATTCAGCCACTACATCGGTCTGAAGACCTTGATGCATATGGCGCCTTGTACTGCCAACCAGCTTGCACGCGGCCTGGACCAGGTCCCCAGCGCGGTGACCCGTCTGCTGGACAAGTTCGAAGCGCTTGGTTGCGTGCGTCGCGAGACGCATGCGCAGGATCGTCGTGCATTGCAGATCGTGCTCACCGATGAAGGCCGTGCCCTGTGGCTGCGCTTGAAAACGCGTGGCGACAAGGTGATGGAAGACGCCATGCGTGACCTGCAGGCGGAGGAGCGGGAGATGTTGATGTCCCTGCTGCTCCGTATACGTGACTCCTTGATGACCCCATGAAAACCATGTCCTCCCCCACATCCCTGGTTTCACCCGCCCGCGGCCTCCTGGCCGCGGCGCTGGTTCTTACGCTGGCCGCGTGCGCCAGCAGCCGTGGCCTGCAACCGCAGGGGCGATTGCTGGATGCCGACAGCCTGCACAGCAGCCGCAGCCTGGCCGATACGCCGCTCAGTGCGGCAGGCTTTCCCGCCGGCGACTGGTGGCGTGCGCTCGCCGACCCGCAGCTGGATGCGCTGATCGACGAAGCCCTGCGCGGCTCGCCCTCGCTGGAGGCAGCCGATGCGCGTCTGCGCCAGGCGCAGGCACATGTCGCAAGCAGCAATGCCGAGCGCAAGCCCAACCTGTCGCTGTCACCGGGCTATACCGGCATGCGCCTGCCCGAATCCATGGCCGGTGATGAAATCGGTGGCCATTACATGGGCAGCGTGCAGGCCGTAGCCAACTTCAGCTACGGCGTCGACCTGTGGGGTGGCAAGCGCGCCGCCTGGGAAGCCGCCGTCGACAGCGGCCACGCCGCTGCCGTGGATGCGCAGGCTGCGCGTCTGGATCTGGCCGCCGCCATCGTCCAGGGTTACGTACAACTGGCCCATGCCGGTCAACTGCAGCGTGTTGCCAATGACGAACTGGCACGCGCCGAGAAAACCCTGCAACTGACCCGCCAGCGTCGTGTCGCCGGCATCGACAGTGAGCTGCAGGTGCAGCAGGCACAGACCCGGCTGCCTGCCGCGCGACAACAGCAACTGGCCGCGCAGCAGCAGATCGATGTGTCGCGCAATGCGCTGGCCGCGCTGCTCGGCAAAGGGCCGGACCGCGGCCTGGACATCAAGGTTCCGAATGAATTGAATCCGCTGGCCCTGCAGCTGCCAGGTGTAGTTCCCAGCGAACTGCTGGGCCGGCGTCCGGATATAGTTGCCGCGCGCTGGCGCGTGGAAGCGGCGGACAAGCAGGTCAAGGTCGCCAAGACCCGTTTCTATCCAAACCTCAACCTGACCGCCTTGGGTGGGGTGGTGTCCAAGGACCTGGGCAGCCTGCTGGAAAGCGGCTCCACCTTCGGCCTGCTGGCACCGGCGCTGAGCCTGCCAATCTTCGATGGCGGACGGCTGCGCGCCGGCCTGGCCAGCAGCGATGCCGACTATGACCTTGCCGTGGCCAACTACAACAACACGCTGGTGGAGGCCCTGCGCGACGTCGCCGATCAGGTCAACGCCAGCCGCTCGCTGGCCGAGCAGGTGCAGGCGCAGCAGCAACTGCGCGGCATCGCGCAGACCGCCTACGAGCTGGCGCAGCAGCGCTACCGCGCCGGTATCGGCAACTATCTCGATGTACTCAGCACCCAGGACCGCCTGCTGCAGGCCGACCAAGGGCTGAGCAACCTGCAATCACAGCAGCTGCTGTCTTCGGTACGCCTGAGCACCGCCCTCGGCGGCGGCTTCCAGCCCACCGCCGACACGGCGCCGGCCGTTGCCGCCGGCAACGACACCACGCATTCCTGAGAGTCCCCCGAATGAGCCAGACAACCTCCCCCGAAGCGGCAGCTGCCGCTCCCAGCCGTCGCGGCAAGCTGCTGCGCGGTTTGTTGTTCGTCATCGTGATCCTGCTGGTGGCATTTGCCGCCTGGTATTACTTCCTCGGCCGCTGGGCCGAGGAAACCGATGACGCCTATGTTGGCGGCAACCAGGTGCAGATCACCCCGCAGATCACCGGCACGGTCGTCTCCATCGCTGCCGATGACGGCATGAAGGTGGAGCAGGGCCAGCTGCTGGTGCAGCTGGACCCGGCCGATACCGAAGTGGCCATGCAGCAGGCGCAGGCCAACCTGGCCAGCACCGTGCGTCAGGTGCGCGGACTGTACCGCAGCGTGGAAGGTGCGCAGGCGGAATTGAACGCGCGGCAGGTGACGGTAAAGCGAGCCCGCGAAGACTTCGCCCGTCGTCGCGATCTGGCTGCTACCGGCGCGATCTCGAACGAAGAGCTGGCGCATGCCCGTGACGAACTGGCCGCTGCCGAAGCCGCGGTTGCCGGTTCGCGCGAAACCGTCGAGCGCAGTCGCGCGCTGGTCGATGACACCATCATCGCCACCCAGCCGGACGTGCAGGCTGCGGCCGCGCAGCTGCGCCAGGCTTACCTCAACAAGGCGCGTGCCGGCATCGTTGCGCCGGTGAGTGGCTATGTCGCGCGTCGCTCGGTGCAGGTTGGCCAGCGCGTGCAGCCAGGCGCTGCCTTGATGGCGGTGGTGCCGGCCGAGCAGATGTGGGTGGATGCCAACTTCAAGGAAACCCAGCTGCGCCATATGCGCCTGGGCCAGGAAGTGGAGCTGCGCTCGGACCTGTACGGCGGCGACGTGACCTATAAGGGCCACATCACCAATCTGGGCCTGGGTACCGGTTCGGCGTTCTCGCTGCTGCCGGCGCAGAACGCCAGTGGCAACTGGATCAAGATCGTGCAGCGCGTGCCGGTGCGCATCACCGTTGATGCCAAGCAGCTTGCCGAGCATCCGCTGCGTCTGGGCCTGTCGATGAAGGCCGAGGTCAACCTGCACGATCAGAAGGGCACGGTGCTGCCGGCTGACGTGGCCAAGGGCACGGTGTACGGCACTGAGGTTTATACCAAGCAGCTGCATGATGCCGACGCCATGATCCACAGCATCATCCAGGACAACCTGCCGCCGTCCGCGCGCGCCAGCTGAGGTCATCATGTCCGCTCAAGCTCCCACGGCGCCGGCCACGACGGTCGGCGCAGGGCCAGCCAATGTTGCGTTGTGCACGGCCGGCCTGGCGCTGGCCTCGTTCATGCAGGTGCTGGATACCACCATCGCCAACGTCTCGTTGCCGACCATCGCCGGCAACCTCGGCGCCAGTTCGCAGCAGGCGACCTGGGTGATCACCTCGTTCGCGGTGAGCACCGCGATCGCCTTGCCGCTGACCGGTTGGCTGAGTCGCCGTTTCGGCGAGGTCAAACTGTTCATGTGGGCGACGATCGCGTTCTCGATCGCATCGCTGTTGTGCGGTATCGCCCAGAGCATGGGCATGCTGGTGGTGTCGCGCGCGCTGCAGGGTTTCGTGGCTGGGCCGATGTACCCGATCACCCAGTCGCTGCTGGTGTCGATCTATCCACGGGAGAAACGCGGGCAGGCGCTGGCCTTGCTGGCGATGATCACGGTGGTGGCACCGATTGCCGGGCCGATTCTTGGCGGCTGGATTACCGACAACTACAGCTGGGAATGGATCTTCCTGATCAACGTACCGTTGGGCGTGATCGCCGCGGCCGTGGTCGGCAGCCAGTTGCGCCATCGTGTGGAAACAACCGAGCGGCCAAAGATGGACTACGTCGGTCTGGTCACCCTGGTGATCGGCGTGGGCTGCCTGCAGCTGATGCTGGACCTGGGTAACGAGGAGGACTGGTTCAACTCGACCAAGATCGTGGTGCTGACCTGTATCGCCGTGGTGATGCTGGCGGTATTCGTGATCTGGGAGCTGACCGACAAGGATCCGATCGTTGATCTGAAGCTGCTGCGGCATCGCAACTTCCGCGCTGGCACCTTGGCGATGATTGTCGGTTACGCCGCGTTCTTCTCGGTGGCGTTGATGATCCCGCAGTGGTTGCAGCGCGACATGGGCTACACCGCGATCTGGGCCGGTCTGGCCACAGCGCCATTAGGCATCCTGCCGATCATGGTGGCGCCGGTGCTGGGCAAGTTCGGCCACAAGGTGGACATGCGCTATCTGGCGACGATTGCGTTCTTCGTTCTGTCGATGACCAGTTTCATGCGCTCGGGCTTCAACCTGCAGGTCAACTTCGAACACGTCGCTGGCGTGCAGTTGTTGATGGGTGTTGGTCTTGCGCTGTTCTTCATGCCGGTGCTGCAGATATTGCTGTCCGACCTTGAGGGGCGCGAGATTGCCGCTGGCTCAGGTCTGGCGACATTTTTGCGGACCTTGGGTGGCAGCTTTGCCGCATCGTTGACCACGTGGCTGTGGGCGCGCCGCACCCAGCAGCATCACGCCGATCTGACCGAGCACGTGTCGCTGTACGACCCAGGTATGCATGATCAGGTAAGCGCGATGGGGCAGGGCGACCTGCAGCATGGTGCGGCGGTGCTCAACGAGATGATCAATCACCAGGCCTCGCAGATGGGCTTCAACGACATCTTCCTGCTGCTGGGCTGGGTGTTCCTGCTGATCATCGGCCTGGTGTGGCTGGCCAAGCCGCCGTTTGGTGCGGGCGCTGGCGCAGCATCGGCAGGCGGGCATTAGCCCCGCTTGTTGTAGGAGCGGCGTAAGCCGCGAAGCCGACAGCAATCGATCAACAGCGAAGCCCGCGATCCGAAGGATTGCGGGCTTCGCGGTTTGTGTAGTGGCGCGCCCTGAGCGGCAAAGAACGGTTACAAGTAAAGCAAAGACCACCCTGCTGGGCCACACAAGAG